>JAOUKG010000111.1 GCA_029882725.1 Cyclobacteriaceae bacterium | reverse complement strand
CTTCCCCCTCCAAATTCATTGTGCATATAATGAAATTCAACTACATGTACGTAACCATTTCTCAACATTTCTGCATAGGCCATTTCTGCAATATATTCCAACTGATCAGGAAATAACTTGATGGCCAATTCATACATCTTGCTTCGCCAGGTCCAAAAAGTATCTGGTTTATCTGAAACCAATTCGGCAGTACCAACCATGGCATATTGAAAAGCATGTGAATGTGCATTTATAAACCCTGGAATAATTATTCCTTTTCTTATATAATGGGTTCCATTTTGAGCACTATTTGAAATTTCAACTATAGTTCCTTGATTGTCTATGGAAACATAGCAATCCTTTTTCCAACCCTGAGTAGTGAGCATTAAATCAAAATGTATAAAAACCATAGCAAAATATTAACCGGAATTATAAATGAATTGTAACAACAAAAATTATTTTTTTATGGTAATTTCGTATAAATCAACCCAGTCTTTTACTGTCATTTTAGAAGCCAATTTACCAATAAGATCATACGGAATATCTTCAAAATGATTAAACCGGATACAACTCTTTCCCAAATCTAGCTTCCTTTTTTCTGACTTATTGTATTCCCTAATAAACCAATCCATTAGCTTCTTATCTGCATATAAACCCATATGATAAACTGCAATATGCTTTTTTTGTGAAGCAAGATTAATAAAGGGCAATGGTAAGTTTTTATTACAATGATAACCTGGAGGATACAAAGAGTGGGGAACCACAAATCCAATCATATTATAACTAATCTCTTCCTGAAACCCTTCTGGTATATTAGCTAAAATAACTTCCCTTAAATTATTTATATACAAAGCCCTTTCTTTAGGTAATTGATTTAAGTATTCCTCTGGCGTAGATGCTGTATAATTCATAAAAACTGGTTTATCTATACAATATACTAAAATTGCAGTAAATTTCATCCTCCTCTACTAAAAGAACACCGAGCGGTTTTTACTCTTGTTTTTGCTTCTATTTTAGCTAACTTTGCGGCAAATATGGTTTCATAATAAACTTAAAAATATCGCTATGGCAAATTATGATTTGGTAGTAATAGGAAGTGGTCCCGGTGGATATGTGGCAGCAATAAGGGCATCTCAGTTAGGTATGAAGGTTGGTGTGATTGAAAAATCTGAATTGGGTGGAATTTGTCTAAACTGGGGTTGTATTCCTACTAAAGCTCTTTTGAAAAGCGCAAATGTATTCGAATATATTCAGCATGCCGAAAGTTATGGCATCTCTGTGAAAGATTCCAAAGCCGATTTATCGGAAATGGTAAAAAGAAGCAGGGGTGTTGCCGACGGAATGAGTAAAGGAATACAGTTTCTTTTCAAAAAGAACAAAATTGACCATATCACTGGCTATGGCAAATTAAAATCTGCCGGCAAGGTTGAAGTAGATAATAACGGTAAAAAGGAAATTGTAGAGGCAAAAAATATCATTTTAGCCACTGGTGGCCGAAGCCGTGAATTACCTTCTATGCCAATAGATAATGAAAAAATTATAGGTTACAGAAAGGCACTCGTTTTAGATAAAGTACCTAAAAAAATGGTGATTGTTGGAAGTGGAGCAATAGGAGTAGAATTTGCGTATTTCTATAAAACTCTGGGTGCAGAGGTTACAATAGTAGAATTTTTGCCACGAATAGTGCCTGTAGAAGATGAAGAAATTTCAAAACAACTTGAAAGAACATTCAAAAAAGCCGGCATGAATATCATGACCAGTGCTGAAGTTACTCATGTAGACACCAAAGGAAAAGGTTGTAAAGTAACTGTTAAAACAAAAAAAGGAGAAGAAAAAATTGATTGTGATATCGTGCTTTCGGCAGTAGGTATTTCAACTAATATTGAAAATATAGGCCTTGAAGAAGTTGGAGTGGCCACAGACAGGGGTAAAGTTTTGGTTGATGATTACTATAAAACCAACATACCCGGAGTTTATGCTATAGGCGATATTGTAAAGGGTCAGGCTCTTGCTCATGTTGCTTCTGCAGAGGGTATTATTTGCGTTGAAAAAATTGCCGGTCAAAATCCGGAGCCTCTTGACTATAACAATATCCCGGGTTGTACTTATTCCAACCCTGAAATTGCTTCTGTGGGTTACACAGAGCAGGCAGCCAAAGATGCAGGTTATGAAATAAAAGTGGGTAAATTCCCTTTTTCTGCTTCAGGTAAGGCCAGTGCCGCTGGTGCTAAAGACGGTTTTGTAAAAATGATCTACGATGCAAAATATGGTGAACTTTTAGGTGCCCATATGATTGGTGCCAATGTTACTGAAATGATTGCAGAGATTGTTGCTGCAAGAAAACTAGAAACAACAGGGCATGAAATGATAAAAACAGTTCACCCTCACCCTACCATGTCGGAAGCTGTGATGGAAGCTTCTGCTGCTGCCTATGACGAAGTAATTCATTTATAAGTCGGCATAAGCCCCTTAAATTAAGGGAGTGATGATTTTATTTATACCTTTTATTAAATCGAGCAGGGCTCAGATGAACTTCAAGGCCAAATCAAGGTTATAAATTGATTACCCATTCGAAATTGGAAAATCGAAACTCAAAATAAATAGTACGAGTTTCGATTTTTCAATTTTAACTTGGCCATTTCCCTGAAATCAATATCTGTTAAAAGGGCTCGCTTAGATGTGCGTTCACACTCATTTTCTACTTCCTGTGTTTATTTAGACGGCCTCCAGACCTTTTTCAATGAGACTGTCTTATTTTTTGAATTCTCTATCTCTGTTGTTACTACACAGTAAAAAAAACCTCCTCCCATCAATTGAATTCTAACACTATATTCTTCCATTATATTAGCCCGAAATATTCAGTTGCTGACTCTGCGCATACTTTTCAATATAAAATTAAACCAAGATTGAAACAAAAAGTTACACTAAAGCACGGCGCCAAACCCGTTTAAACGTTTAATAAACGGCTATTTAGGGGTGATCTTTATAACTTGCAACGGGGAGGGGAAATTGCTATATCCCTAAAAAATAATCTCCATAACTCAAAATTTTCAGGCTCAACTTCCCAAAAATAAACGTTTATTTTTTACTATATGGACAAGGCCGTTATGGGAGAGTGTTAGCCTTTGTAACATATAAACAAGCCATATGAACAAGGTTTCGGTCTTTCAACTTTGCTTATGCCCATTCTGGGATCATGAACTCGGTTTAACTTAGCAAAGAAACAAAAACTATTTTCATTGCTTTGCTATTATCAAGAATCATTTATTTCTTTAGTACGGCACTGAATCCGGGTTTAACCAAGGGTTAAAACAGAGAAAATACTCAACTCAATTATAGCATTGAACTCTGTAAACGGAGTCAAATTGTTTGCTTTATATCCATTCTAATTTCAACAGGTACCCAATGTCGGAACCAATTCAAAAAAGCACCCTCATTAAAATTACATATAAACCAGACCATAAAATTCTATTCCCGACAAATTTGTCTTAAATACATATGTTTGTTATCTTTACAGCATAATATGTAAATAGAAATGTTTTCAAAAGCATGTGAATACGGAATCAAAGCCCTTTTATACGTGGCTACACAATCTTTGCTTGACAAAAGGGTAAAGATTGGAGACATCGTAGATAATGTGGATTCTCCTGAGGCGTTTACAGGTAAGATTCTGGGGGCCCTAACAAAGCAAGGTATTGTAAATTCTTATACTGGTCCTTATGGGGGTTTTGAAATATCGAAAAGTAAAATGAAAGAAGTAAGTGTAAAAGACATTGTATTGGCAATAGATGGAGATTTGAGCTATAATGGTTGTCTTTTAGGACTTAGTGAATGCAATGATTTAGAACCTTGCCCCATGCATAAAGCCTATGCAAAAGTTCGTTTTCAATATAAATCAATGCTGGAAAAAACAACTGTATATGATCTGGCTATGGGTATTAAATCTGGAAAATCCATTTTAATGAATTAGACATGAAAGAAAAATATTATCTAGTCTCAACAAAAATCAATTTAAATATCCTGTCAAACCAGATAAAAACTCTTGCTTTTCAGGAACACTAAAAAAATTTTATTCTATTTACGACCTTTTTATCGGAATAAGAAATTGCATTAATACTAACATAAAACTCAAAATAATTAACAAAATTAAATAATACTACAATGGGAATAACAAAAGAGAATATCATCGCTGAATTAGTGGCCAACGATTACAGAACTGCCACTGTATTTAAAAAATACAATATCGATTTTTGTTGCAATGGTAATAGAACACTTAATGAGGCTTGCGAAAAGAAAAGGATAGATGTTGCTAAAGTTATTAATGACTTAGGGGAAGTAGCCCAACAACAAGCAGATGATGGCACAGATTATAAATCCTGGCCTATAGACCTACTGGTAGATTATATCGAGAAAAAACACCACCGATATGTAACCAACAAAATCGAAGAAATCAAACCCTTTCTTTCCAAAGTTGTAAAAGTACATGGAGAACATCATCCTGAATTGGAAACTATAAATGACCTTTTTCTAGCATCTAGCGAGGATCTTTTAGCCCACATGCAAAAGGAAGAAGTTGTTTTGTTTCCCTTTATCAGAAAAATGGTAGAAGCAAAAGAGCAAGGCAAAAAATTGGAAAACCCTCATTTCGGAACCGTGGAAAACCCCGTAAGCATGATGAAAGTTGAACATGAAACAGAGGGAGATCGTTTTGCAAAAATAGCATCCTTAAGTAATAATTATACACCTCCGGCAGATGCTTGCACTACCTATAGAGTAACCTTCTCGATGTTAAAAGAATTTGAGGATGATTTACATAAACACATTCACCTTGAGAACAACATTGTTTTCCCAAAAGCGATGGCAATGGAAAGGGAGTTTTAATGAGCAGAAAAACATGGTTAAAAATCATAAATTTTTTTCATATAAATGATCCTATAAATTGGTAAATTATACCCAGTAAAAGTCCGGATTGTTGTTGGGGTTTTATAATAGAATTCAATCAATAATCTGGATTGAAAATCCATAGAGGAAATATTATTTAATACTTGTAATAAACTGAAACTCACAAATTATGGAAACTGAAGTATTATTGCACATCGATGAAAGTTTGGACGACGAAACCAGACAAAAATTAATTGACACATTACGTGAAGAATGCGGAGGAGCGAGACCGCATCTTAATTCAAAGAGGCCACACGAAATCTTTGTTACTTACGATGATAAAAAAGTAGCTCTCCACGATATTCCGGTTATCGCAAGAAAGCATGGAGTCCATGTTGAAATTGTTTGTTAATTTACTTTTTAGCCTTTAATCCGAGTTATGGAATAGGACTCTATTGCATAACCCGGATTAAAATTAGTTCGAATATTTTTTTAGAAACGGTACTTTTCTACTAGAATAGAGGTTCAATTTTTCTTCCACTTGTTCGGCTGTAAAACCTACTTTATACCTCCAAATACACCAAAGCACATATTCTTATGAAGAATTTTTGTCAACATCTTTAGAGTATAATTTCCGGCACCACACCCAATATCCAACACGTTTTTTGCATTGGGAACTATTCTTTTTGAAGCTTCTGTAATGAGTTCCAAAGATATTTTGGCATCGATCGTTGAAAGTTGACCTGTTTCCAGATTGGAAAATCGATCTACATCCTTATCGAATCTCTCCTTGATCTCTGCTACAGTTGATTTTTTCATATGTTTATCTTGTTTCAAATGTTAAAGTAATAACTATAAGGAATAGATTCTAATTACACCACTCTTACAATATATTTGTTGGTACATTTCTCAGTTGTCTTTTCACCACTTAAATCATCATTTCTAGCCAAATTGATAATTTTGGCTATAGGTTTCCTCATTCAATTCTCAGATTCTTAGTTTCATTACCGGCAATTAAAACAGCCCTTTAAATACGGTTTAGCATTAAGAATATTTCCTGACATTTCAGTTCCAGGATTAATGATTGCGTCTCCTTTCCAATCATTAGTATTACTATTTCGATTTACTTACTTTTGTCTTGGAATAAATTAACAATCTATTGAAAACAATAGCAGTAATAGGCCTCGGTTATGTTGGTTTGCCATTAGCAGTGGAATTCGGAAAAAAAAGACCCGTTATAGGTTTTGATATAAATATAAAAAGAATTCAGGAATTAGAGGCCGGAAAGGATCGTACCCTTGAGGTCGATCTGAATGAACTGAACGAAGCCAGATTCCTTTCCTACTCCTCAGATATTGAAAAATTAAGGGAAGCTTCTATTTATATAGTGACTGTACCAACTCCCATCGATGAATTTAAAAAACCCGACCTTACTCCTCTCCAATTATCGAGTAAATCTGTAGGGAAGGTATTGAAAAAGGGAGACATCGTAATTTATGAATCCACTGTATTTCCCGGATGTACTGAAGAAGTATGTGTGCCCATTTTAGAAAAAGAATCAGGGCTAACCTTTAATAAAGACTTTTTCTGTGGGTATAGCCCCGAACGGATCAACCCTGGGGATAAAGTTCACCGTTTACCCAATATTAAAAAAGTAACAAGTGGGAGTACTCCGGAAATCGCTGAAGAGGTTGACACCCTTTACAGGGAAATAATTATTGCCGGAACACACATGGCTTCGTCCATAAAAGTAGCTGAAGCGGCCAAGGTAATTGAAAACTCCCAGCGCGATTTGAACATAGCTTTTGTAAATGAACTTTCCCTCATTTTCGATAAAATTGGCATCGACACTACAGAAGTACTGGAAGCCGCAGGAACAAAATGGAATTTTCTTCCCTTTCGCCCCGGACTTGTAGGAGGCCACTGTATTGGTGTAGATCCTTACTATCTTACATATAAAGCAGAAAGTCTTGGTCATAATCCCCAGGTCATTTTAGCCGGAAGGCGTATCAACGACAACATGGGCATTCACGTAGCCAATAGTACCGTTAAACTCATGAATAAAAAGGGAAATCCGATAAAGGGGGCAAGGGCTCTGGTATTGGGAATTACCTTCAAGGAAAATTGCCCCGATATACGTAATTCCAAAGTGATAGATGTAATTCGGGAGCTTCAGGAATTTGGGATTATCGTTGATGTATATGATCCTCATGCCGATAAAGATGAAGTACATGAAGAGTATGGAGTCGAAATGACGGAAACACCACACGGCCCGTACAATGCTGTAGTTTTAGCTGTGTCCCACAATGAATTTACAAATCTGGATTTAAAACCTTTGATATCTGAATCTTCAATTATCTTTGATATCAAGTCATTTTATGATAAAAACACGGTGGACGGCCGATTGTAACCACTATACAATGAATAAGTTTTCCATACAAATGGTTGACCTGAAGGGTCAGTATAAAAAAATTGAAGAGGAAGTAAATCTGGCTATACGAGACGTAATGGAATCCTCGGCCTTCATCAATGGTCCTCATGTTTGGAAATTTACTGATGAGTTGGCTCAATTCACTCAGTCTAAACACATAATCCCGTGCGGAAATGGCACCGATGCCCTTCAAATCGCACTTATGGCACTAAATTTACAGCCTGGTGATGAAGTTATTGTTCCAGCATTTACTTATGTTGCCACTGCGGAAGTGATC
>JAOUKG010000110.1 GCA_029882725.1 Cyclobacteriaceae bacterium | reverse complement strand
GGCCATGCCTATTTCCAGCAACCCAATAATCAGTGTAAAAAGTCTTGAATGGTTATCACCCAGAATCTGAGCAACAATTTGTTCGTGACGGGGCACCAGATTTAACACTTTACAAAACAGCCCGTTTCCTATCCATATGGCAACAAGGAAGTAGGAGGTTACTCTGTGAATGTAGTTTTTCGCCATCCATCTAAAGATAATAAAAAATTGTCTATACGACAGAAAACTCCCAATATCCCTCCGGATAGATGCACCCGTCCAAAGGAATATCATGCTCGTCGGTATAGGGAATTACGTCAAGCGGCATGTGTAAACTGTATCCTATTTTTTTAGCATCGGGCCGGCATAGCTCCAAAAATCGATCGTAATAGCCTTTTCCGTAGCCTATTCTATGTCCTTTTTTGTCGAAGATGATCAAAGGCACCAATATAAAATCAAGGAGTTCGGGGGAAATTTGTTCTCCGTGTTCGGGTTCCGGAATACCCCATTTGTTGAACTTCAACTGACTTTTATCTTTCAGAACATAATGTTTTAGATCTCCATTATCTTCGGAACTAGGAATCACAAAACGAATTTGTGGGTAATCTTTGCTAATTTGATCTATCAACAACCAGGTATCGGGTTCTTTTTTCTTCTCAATAGGGAGAAAAATATGCAAATACGAGATGTTTTGAAGGGATATATGGGAGAGAAAGTGAGAAAAAAGTTTTTGATCCCTATCGGTTTTTTCTTTTTCCGACAGAAACAGTCTTTTTTCCAGATACACTTTTCTAAGTACTTCTTTATTCATGGATCAGAACATGGAAACGCAAATCAAAGGGGTCAAATGACTTAACCAACTTATCAATAAACCCTTTATCTTCCATATAAAAGTTTAAAAAATTATCCCTTCTTTCCTGTAATCCTCCGTTAGGGAATAAATAATTTTTAACTGCAGTGATTTGCCCGGTTTTATCACTCATTTTTCTTTTTTCTGCCCGTAGCATTTTCTTTTCTATCCCTTCTACTGCCTTTATAAATCGTGTAGTTTGGGCTTCAACATGGGCCCCGAGGGTACCATCAATGGCTATGGCTTGCATTTTTATTTTTTCGAATTCGTTGCTTATCGATTGCTTCTGGCCATTTACTTTCAGACTGTCGGTAGTGTTTTTCAAAGTATATTCCGTAATCAGATCACTTTCAGGTTTGAACAGATCATTGATTCCGAACCCTGTTTTTTGCCATTTCTTATTTATAAAGGGCGGCATTACCAGGCCAAAACTTCTTGGAAGTAAAATAGGAAAGGGTGTATTGAAAACTTTAAATACTTCTTTGAGTTGAAACCAGTAGGTCAATTCCGATGGTCCACCCACATAGGCCAGATTGGGCAGGATAATTTCCTCGTAAAGAGGCCTTAAAATTACATTTGGGCTAAACTTTTCAGGTTCTTCATCTATCAGTTTAGTGATTTCATTTTCAGTGAAACGAATATCTGTATCAATTACTTCATAAAAATCACCCTTCTTTTCAATTCGGTTTCTGATACCCCCTTCAAGATAGAAAAAATTGATTTCCCGCGGATGAAGTTGCTCATGATAACCGGCGGCTTGTAGTTTTTCGGAAGTAGAAAGAACCGCTTTGTAGGAAGTTTCTTCCAATACGTCCTTTTTTATCACTTCCTTGAGTTCTTTTTTCAATTCTGGGCTATCGGCATCAAGTATTACCAACCCAAAATCTTTGAAAAGTTCATTTACATAATACCTGCAGGCATCGGCCAGTGTACTGTGTTTTAAGTAGGCTTTTTCAAATATAGGATGATGACCGGGGAGTTGCTCAAGTATGGCTTTAAGCTCTTTGGGGTTGAAACGGCCTACAGCGCCGGTTTGTTGAGATTCCCATTGGTATTTTTTATTATTTAAAAAGAAGTACGAAATCTCTTCAAAATCGTGATCTTCAGAACCCATCCAATACACGGGCACAAACCGATATTCTGGATATTCTTTTTGCAGCTCTGCGCAAGAAACAATGGTAGTTACAATTTTGTAGATGAAATAAAGTGGTCCGGTAAAGATATTGAGTTGGTGACCTGTAGTGATAGTAAATGTATCGGAATTCGCCAGAGCATCTATATTGTGCTGTGTTTTTTCCGAGATTTCCAGGCCATCGTATTGTTGTTTTAGAACATTTACCAGCACCTCTCTTTTTGAATTTGAAAAATTCTTCAGTGCAATTTGTTTAATGAAGCTTCCCTTTTCAGGAGGAAGGTTGTACAGATCCCTTAAAGCCGGATTTCCGTCCACATAATCTGTAAAGGCTTTACTAAATTGGCCGGTATGGCTGAAAGGAATTTTTTCTACGATCATTATTTTATAGGCGTTGCGTAAAGGTCGAACTCGGTGGCTTCGGTTATGGTACAATTAACAAAATCACCCACAGATAGTTCCTTGTCTGGTGAAGAAATAAGTACTTCATTGTCAACTTCAGGGCTATCGTATTCAGTTCTACCTACAAAGTAGTCGTTTTCTTCTTTGTCAATCAATACCTTGAGTACTTTTCCCACTTTTTCTTCATTTTTTTCGAGGCTTATTTGTTGCTGAACCTCCATAAGTTGATTGGCACGCTTTTGTTTTGTTTTTTCGGGCACATTGTCTTTCAGGGAATAACTGTGAGTGTTTTCTTCATGAGAATAAGTGAAAACTCCCAGTCTTTCAAAACGGCTTTCCTGCACAAAATCGACCATTTCCTGCCAATCTTTTTCAGTTTCACCGGGGTGTCCGGCAATCATGGTAGTACGAATAGCGATATCGGGTACTGCATTTCGAATATCGGAAATCAGTTGGGTAGTTTTTTCACGCGTAGTGCCTCTTCGCATAGCTTTTAAAATAGCATCAGATCCGTGTTGAAGAGGAATGTCGAGATAATTGCAAATATTTTCCCTTTCGGCCATTACTTTTAGCGCGTCCATAGGAAAGCCCGTGGGAAAGGCATAATGCAAACGAATCCATTCGAGGCCTTCTACATCCGACAGACGTTGAAGTAATTCTGCAAGATTTCTTCTTTTGTAAATATCGAGCCCGTAGTAAGTGGAATCCTGGGCGATGATGAGTATTTCTTTGGTGCCGTGTTTAACAAGGGAAGTAGCTTCGCTGATCACTTCTTCCATGGGTTTGGAAATGTGTTTACCACGCATCAGAGGGATAGCGCAAAAGGAACAGGGGCGGTCGCAGCCTTCAGAAATTTTTAGATAGGCATAATGCGAAGGAGTGGAGGATAGTCTTTCCCCAACGAGTTCTTTTTTATAATCGGCTTTGAGGGTTTTTAGTAGACGGAACATTTCGCGGGTACCAAAGAAGGCATCTACCTGGGGTATTTCTGTACGCAATTCATCGCGATATCTTTCCGAAAGGCAACCTGTTACGTATAATTTTTTGATTTGTCCATCGGTTTTAGCATCTGCATAGCGTAAAATAGTATCGATGGATTCTTGTTTTGCGGCATCTATAAATCCGCAGGTATTGATAATCACAATATTGGAGGAATCGTCTTCCTGATGCGATACGTCCATTTTATTCCCTTTAAGTTGTGTAAACAGCGCTTCGGAATCTACCAGATTTTTTGCACAACCCAGTGTGACGATAGAAATTTTGTCTTGGGAGAGGGATTTGGTTTTCATAGGCTTAGTAAAGTACAAAAGTACGGGGATATAGGGGGATAAGCAAGGAGAGTTGGTTGGGCAGGGGTTTTGTTTTTTATCCAACTGCGAGTTTGGCCCCATCTTTCCATAGATAATTGGGCAGTGGTTCTTCTAATTTCCAGGTAATGCTCATGGGTTTAGATCCGTAATGGTCGATATAAGTTACTTTGCCTATAAACACATAGCCTACGGTGTTATTAAATTCATTCGAGGCTTTTTCTCTGATGAAAAGGAGAATTGTTTTATTCAATTTTTCATGGTTGGTATAGGTTATTCCCTTTCCGAAATCGGCTCTTGTACTATTTTGAGATTGCCAATGAAAGAGGATTTCGTTAATTGCGTAATCTTCATACATGGTAGTTGGCGAAAAGTGTTTTTCTGATTTGACGAGGTCAACAAAAAGCAACTCACTATTTAAACGTTTATTTTCTGCTACACCCTCTCTATTTGATGATTGTTTTTCAAAAGTACTTAAGCCAAATGCAACTAATATTTGGTCTCTTGTATAGCGTGCATGAAGTTTTAAAGGTTGAGTATAGGGTAATTTAACATCTAATTCCTTAAAATCTATTTGATTTAATAATAAGGAGAGCACTTCAATGATTTCATTCACAAATATGGGATTGTTACCTATGGCATGTATACTTTCTTCTAAACTTGAGAAATTACCTGGTTTTTGCCAGACATCATAATGAAGCATTAGGAGTAATAATTTTTGTGCTTCATTATATTCTGAGATTTTGATTTTGAACCCTCTTTTCGCAATGCTGATTATAAACTCAAAGTAAGAATAAGAGTTTGTAGAGAGCCATTTATTTTTTATTGCACTTACTATTTCCTTTTCATTCGTAACTGAATAGTTTGATAGTTTGCCCGCCAATTCACAAAGCTTAGTCCATGAACCGATTTTGTATAGTGTTTGTAAAGGAATGTGAGAGATTTCTAAAAAGTTTTTAAGGTTGAAAGGCAATAGACTTTGATGTTCAAAATTTCTTATTTTCGCTATAATCTGATTACGGTTAAGTCTAATTGCTTTTGTAATATTTTCAAGTATTGATTCTTTTGCTTTTTTCTCCAGAATAATAGAACAACCCAGAGGCAGATGGGGAAAGTTGTTTTCAATTTCGTTTTTTACAGAAAAGTTTGATTTGCCTATAATAGCTCTGAATTTTCCTTCAAAATCGTACTCAGGTCGTGAGTTTGACACGAAATCTAAAACAGTTAAACAGTCCTTATTTTCAGCCAATCTCAAACCACGACCAAGTTGTTGAAGAAAAACGGTGAGACTTTCAGTTGGCCGTAGAAATAATACAGTATCAATTTCAGGTATATCTATTCCTTCATTGAAGATATCGACTACAAACAAATAATTTATTTCTTTACTCTGAAGTTGTAACCTTAGCAATTCCCGCTCACTGTGATTATGACTTGATAAGAACGCTGCTTTTAATCCGGCCAGAACAAATTTTTCTGCCATAAATTTTGCATGTTCAATAGTAACGCAAAAACCTAAGGCGCGGAGGTCTTGCATGTCTTTAGTATATTTATCTAGGTTATATATTATTTCACCTACTCTTCGGTCGTTGGCTTTGTATAGATTACTTAATTCACTGGCCACATACCTGCCTTTTTCCCATCTAACGTTACTTAAATCAATACTGTCTTTAATTCCAAAGTATTGAAATGGGCAAAGTAACTTTCTATTCAAAGCCTCAGGGAGTCTTATTTCAGCGGCAATACGGTCTGAAAAATCGGAGAGAATATCTTCACCATCCATTCGTTCGGGAGTGGCGGTAAGCCCGAGCAAAACATGGGGTGTAAAATAATGAATTATGGGTCTATATGACGAGGCTGTTATGTGGTGAACCTCATCAATTATTACGAAATCATAATAAGTAGGCGATAAAGTAATTGAATTTAATCGATTGTTTATAGTTTGTACTGAAGCGAAGACATGCTCAAAATTTGTCGGTTCAATACCCCCAACCCATAGATCGCCAAAATTATTGTTTTTTAAAACACCTCTAAAAACACCAAGGGCTTGAACTAAAATCTCTTTGCGATGTGCAAGATATAGTAGTTTTGCTTTAGGGTTTTGATGTAAAAAATTTTTAAAGTCAAAGGCGGATATAATTGTTTTTCCTGTTCCTGTTGCGGCTACCAGTAAGTTTTTAGTTCTGAAATGAACATTTCTTTCAACGTCTAATTTTTCCAATATTTCTTTTTGGAAGGGATAAGGTTTTATATCGAAAAATGAAACAGGAATATTGCCAACATGGTGTGATCGACCCTGATTTAGGGCTTCGTTAAGTTTGATACTGTCTTTAGTCTTATCAAAGGTTTCAAACTCTGAATTTTGCCAATAGGATTCAAAGGTTTTTTGAAACTTATCTATTATATGACTAACCTCTTTTGAAGTAATTTTAAGATTCCATTCTAAACCATCTGTAAGAGCGGAGCGAGAAAAATTGGAAGAACCAATATATCCGGTATGAAAACCTGTATTTCGGTAAAACAAATAGGCTTTTGCATGGAGTCGTTCATTTCCAGTATTATAGGAGATTTTTACTTGAGTATTTTCAAGACTTGCAAGTAATTTAATCGCCTTTAAGTCGGAAGCTCCCATATATGTTGTGGTAATTACTCTTAATTGACCGCCTCGATTAACAAATTCTCGTAATTCTCTTTCAAGGATTATTACTCCTTTCCATTTAATAAAAGACACCAATAAATCAATTCTATTAGAAGAAAGTATTTCCTTCTTCAATTCACTATCTAAAGAAAGACCAGAATTTCCTCCAGTAAATAACTCACTATTTGTAAGGCTAGTGTAAGGTGTAATTTCTTTTAAGTGTAAATTTAAATCAGAGAAGTGGGCATCCATTTTCAGAAATACTGCCTTTAGAATTTTACCTTCAGTGTCAATTAGATTTTCATTGAATTCTTCTCTTTTAATTTCTTCCTTTAATAATAGAATGATTTTGTTTGCAATTTCAATTTGACGTTGAATGATATTTTCACCACTAATTAGCTTCAGTGCCAGATTTATAGTTTTTGCAATATGTTGTGATAAGATATTTGCTGCTACCTCCTTGTCAATTTTTTCAACCTTATAGACAAATGATTGTTTATCCAACGAATTTAATTTTGTTGAAATAAGCTGTGTTATCAATTCCTCATAGATTCCTTGATTCATTTTTTCAATCTTTATAAAATTAAATGGATATGTTGGCCCATAAGTTAACTTCAATATATAAATGTATAGTATTGATTAAGGGAAAAACCTTTTCTGATTATTATCACAGTACCCTTCTCAATAATATACAGCAATTTTATTAGTTATCTTAAATAAAGCATATAAATCAGATTCATTACTAAATACCTAATTCCTTCTTCCTCTTTATAATTTCTCCCATTTCAGATAAATCAATTGTCCAAAAGGGAAGGATAAGATATTTTTTTCGAGTAGTAAAGAGGTAAAATTCTTTTTCTTTCTTTTAAGCTCGTGCAGTGGAGGGAAAAAAACGGGATTCTTATAATAGATTCTACTTCTATCCAATTGATATTTCTTTGGTTCCCCTCTTCCAAAATATGAATGTTTTGTCCACCCAACCTTATTTGTACAAATAATGAAGAAGTTAAATGGTGGAGGATGATTCCGATTAATGAAATAGCTAATAATAGTGCATAGTCGAAGAGATCAACGTTTGTATATTCTCCATTAATCCAGAAATTTTCAGCCATAAAATAGGAAATCATAGATAATAGTGAGGACGGAAAAAATGTAGTACAAACTTTTTCCTAAGCTGTTTAGGCTAAATTAAACATTTATCTTCTTTGAAATTATTTATTTCATGAAGAGAATTCTGCATGTTTGATGTCATGAAAAATAATTTAGAAGATAGGCTTATAGACTTCGCTGTCTCAGTTGGTAAACTAT
>JAOUKG010000109.1 GCA_029882725.1 Cyclobacteriaceae bacterium | reverse complement strand
AGGTGATCAAATTAAAAAAGGGGACAGAATTGGATATATTGAATCAATGAAAGTGTATAATGCCATTCAGTCTGATAAAGAGGGTAAAGTCATGGAAGTATGTGCCAACGATGGGGCTCATGTTGATGAAGATGATATTTTGATTAGGCTTGGGTAATATGGAGTTATTAGACAAACTATATAAAATGACCGCTTTGGGTAGTTTTGTGGACAGCCCGGAAACGATCATAATGGTGTTGTTGTCTTTTCTTCTTCTTTATTTGGGTATTAAAAAGGAATATGAGCCCTTATTGCTAATTCCTATTGGTTTTGGTATTATGCTTGCCAATGTACTGGGTGGAAATTTGGCCGTTGCGCCTCCAGAGGAAATCGGGCACATGCCCTTACTCGATATTGCAAAAAATCACGGTATACTAAGTTATCTTTATTATGCATTGATTAAAACCGGATTATTGCCCCCACTTATATTTATGGGGGTAGGAGCACTGACTGATTTTGGTCCCATGCTCAGAAATTTACGGTTGGCCTTCTTTGGAGCCGCAGCACAAATTGGGATCTTCACCGTTCTGATTATGGCCATTTTGGTAGGTTTCTCAACTAAAAATGCAGCGGCACTGGGCATAATTGGCGGGGCTGATGGCCCAACTGCTATTTATACAGCCATAATGCTGGCCGATCCTGAATTGTTGGGACCTATAGCAGTAGCAGCATATTCCTATATGGCTTTGGTGCCTGTAATCATTCCTTTCATTGTAAAACTGACTATGAACAAAAAGGAATTGATGATCAACATGAAAGAACAGGACAAACTGTTTCCATCAAAAAGACCTATCAAGAATCTGCGTGCAGTAAAAATTATTTTTCCTTTACTGATAGCCTTAATTGTGTCTATCGTGGTGCCTTCAGCTATGCCTTTAATTGGTATGTTGGTTTTTGGGAATTTGATAAAAGAAATTGGTAGTAATGTAGAACGATTGAAATCTGCTGCTTCAGGAACTATCATGAACTCGGCTACAATATTCCTGGGACTAACTGTGGGTGGAACTATGACAGCCGAGACCTTTTTAAATTGGAATACAATAATGATTCTTGTAGGTGGTTTTATAGCCTTTTCTATATCCATTGCAGGAGGTATTTATGCCGTGAAGATCTATAACCTTTTTTCCAAAAAGAAGATCAATCCCCTCATCGGGGCTACCGGGTTAAGCGCAGTTCCCATGGCTGCAAGGGTCGCCAACAACATCAGTTTAAAACACGATCCTCAAAACCATATTTTATACTATGCTATGGCGAGTAATATTTCCGGAGTGATAGGAAGTGCTGTGGCTGCAGGAGTATTAATATCTATATTGGGATAAATTTTCCAACCCATGCAACCTGTACTCGGGTTTTTACATCTTCCTAGTAAACAAGTTTGAAAAAAGTGCTAAACATCGTCCAAACTTCAGAAGAAGAACTTATAAAACAGTGTGTGAGAAATAAATCACAGGCACAACGTCAAATGTTTGACAAGTATTCCTCTAGTATGTTTGGAATTTGTTTGAGGTATATAAAAGAACCTGCCCAGGCAGAGGAAGTTATGATAATAGGTTTTACCAAATTGTTTGAAAAAATAGGCCAGTTTAGGTTTGAAGGAAGCTTTGAGGGTTGGATGAAACGACTGATGGTAAATGAAGCACTTAGTTACCTTAGAAAAAACAAATACATGTATCTGGAAGTAGATATAGAAACTGTACACAAAGAACCCAATTATTCAAAATTGGATGATCAGCTTCAGGTAGATGACCTAATGAAACTAATACAAGGTCTTCCGGTGGGGTACAGAACCGTTTTTAATTTGTTCGCCATTGAAGGTTACTCGCACAAAGAGATCGCTGAAAAATTGGAAATTTCAGAAAATACGTCCAAATCCCAGCTGAGCCGTGCGAGGATGTTGTTGCAAAAGCAATTATTGGAAAGTGAAAATAATCTGAATAGTAAAGTGTCAAGCCATGAGTGAGAAAGATATAGATCAGTTATTTCGAAATAAACTCGAAAACGCAAGATACAACCCTTCAGAGGCTGCCTGGGGTAAAATATCTTCACAACTCAATCCTGAATTGAGCAATAGGAAATTCTATTGGGGAATTGCAGCAGGAATTCTGGTGATTTTTGTAACAGGTATTCTGTTAGGAGTAAATATTGGAAAAAAAGAAAATATTCAGGATTTAATCGTTAATCATGTTGAAAAAACAGAGTCCCCATTGGTGAACAAAATCGAATCTTCTGAGTTAAAAATTACACCAAATGAACAGGTTGATAAGGAATTGAATCAAGACCCTTCGAATAAATCAATTCAGAATAATACGAAAAGTACAAAAAGCACTATTTACAGTAGTAAAAGAAATACCTATTTAAAGGAATTGTTAAGTGAAGAACCCAATTCAAATACTGAAAATAATAATGGTTCAATTAACGATGAAACGGTTACATCTAAGGGTAATTCTGAAAATGTAGAAATAGCCGAATCGGTTAGTCATGAAGAGGAATTACCAAAATTGAATGAAATTGAGACAATTCAAATTACAGCAATTCCAGATTTGACACCGGGTAAAGTTGAAATAGAGGAGCCTCTTGTAAAAGGAACAGAAGAGGAGGATGTGTCCAATGAAAGAGGGAAAACCCTGAAGAAAATGCTTTCAATTGCCCGTGAACTTACAACCGATAATGACGGTTGGGGTGCCTTAAGAGAGGCTAAAAACGACTTACTGGTAATAGGTAAGAAAAAGGAAACCGGAGGAGATGAATAAATAGAAAAATGATGAAAAATTTTGTAATAATAACTCTTGTAGCGCTTTTTGGATTAAATAACGGGTATTCACAAGATGAGGATCCTGTTAAATCAAAAAACGACAGTATTGATAATCAGGTGATAATCGAGGAAGATTTTGATGATAATGATAATGACGATGACGAGGAAAGTGGTATCGTTAAACACAAAAAAAGGACTGAAAACTTCTGGAATTTAGATTTTGGT
Organism: Cyclobacteriaceae bacterium; assembly: GCA_029882725.1. Classification (GTDB taxonomy): domain Bacteria; phylum Bacteroidota; class Bacteroidia; order Cytophagales; family Cyclobacteriaceae; genus JAHEMU01. Next base: position 4,626 of record JAOUKG010000109.1, on the reverse strand, counting down.
TTGAATAACTATCTTCAAAATGGAAAATTCCCCGATGCTACAAATGAATCACACACTGTAAAACCTTGGGGAAGTTGGTATTTAGCTTTGGCATCGGTAAACAGAACCAGAATTAACGGGCCATTATACATGGAATGGGGAATGAGTTTTTCATGGTATAATTTTAAGATGCAAGACCCCTCGATACGGATAACAAAAGGTGTAGATAATATTGAGTTCCTTCCAGATACAAACGGATTTGATGACTACATAAAAAGTAAACTCAGTGTTACACATATTAATATATTTCTTGTTCCCATGATTCATACAGATCGTTCTTCTCGTTCAGATGACAAAGGATTCCGGCTTGGAGTTGGTGGCTACGCAGGATACCGTGTGGGAAGCAGCACCAAATTTGTTTACGATAAGGGAGGTAAACAAAAAGATAAAGGAAGAGGCAACTATTATTTGAATAATGTAAGGTACGGAATAAGGGCGCAGGCCGGCTGGAAGGGTACAGATATATTCTTTAATTACGATCTGAATGAATTATTTGCCGAGGGCAAAGGTCCCGAACTTAACCCATTCAGCTTTGGAATAATTTTTTAAAAAAGGTTAGTCAATTACTCAAAACTCAAAATAAAACTCAAAATAAAACTCAAAATGAAAAAGGTAATATTAACGGGAGGGGTACTGATGCTTCTCTCATTTGGAATCGCGTTTGCCCAACAAGAGGAAGGTGAAAACGAGAGTCAGAACGAGGATAAAAACACAAAAGAGGTAAAACATAAAAAAAGAACTAAAGATGATTTACTCTTTGAATTCGGATTGAACAATTATCTTACCAATGGTGTGTTTCCAGACAACACAAATGAGGTCCATACAATCAAACCATTTGGTTCCTGGTATTTTTCTTTGGGAAAATCGTATTTAACAAAAGTGGCGGGCCCATTATTTCTGGAGTGGGGAGGGAATGTTAGTTGGTATAATTTTAAATTTCAGGATCCTGCCACGCGTATCGAAAAAGGAACAGATGGAATTACTTTCGTAAATGCCGAAATGCCAGGTATCACACCTGAAAAAAGCAAACTGACAGTTTCGTATGTAAACGCAAGTTTTGTTCCTATAATTAAAATGGGAAACAAGAAAAATGGAATCAGAATTGGAGCCGGAGTTTACGGTGGGTACCGGTTGGGGAGTTACACAAAACTAACATATGAAACCAACGATTTTAAAATTAAAGACAGGAGCAGAGATAACTATTTTGCCAACAATTTGAGATATGGAGTAAAAGCAAGGTTTGGTTTCAGGGATTTGAATTTGTTTGCCAATTATGATTTAAACACCCTGTTTATAGAAGGAAAAGGCCCTGAATTGAACGCAATCAGCGCAGGGTTGGTGTTTACCGATCTGTATTAATGTTTTACCATTCCAGAGAGACGCGATTTATCGCGTCTCTCTACAATTAAAAATTAATTCCATAAACCGTAATACAAGAAGCATCGCGTCTCTCTACAAAACACCCCAACCCCACGAAGCATCGTGGATCTACTATTTTCTTAAAACCAAATCAGCCTTGTTTATTTTCAAGGTTTCATTGTCGGAAGTGGCTAAATACACTTTGAAAGAATAGGTGCCATCTTGTTGGGCATTTAAAATGAGGTTTCGGCCCGAAAATTTCCATTTAACCTCATTCATCACATCGGTTTTAACTTCATTGATGGTAAGGTCTTTATCAAAGGGATCAATACTAAATTCTTCATCCAGTTCTCCATTTACATACATATTGACCATAAAACGAATCATTACATCTCCCGTATACTCTAAATCCATTTCAGACCAAAAATGCAATTCATCATATTGCTCAAGCTCAACGCTCATTTCTTTTATATAGAGATCGTTTTCCGAACTAATCTCATCAATGGAAACTTTTGCAATCTCTTTGCCAATAAAGGCTTCACATGAAGAAAATACAAATGGAATAACAAGGATAAAGCTGTGTAAAGTAGTCTTAAGGTTCATTTTTAAGGGGGATAAAGTGTTGAATTTAAAATATAAATAAGAAGTTAATTTATATGAAAGTTATAAAAAATAATTTGAAATCAATATTGTTCTATGTGTTCAAACATCTATCGTAAGTTATTTTTAATTATAATATGATCTTGATTGGATATTTTTGAAGTTTGCCTTAAAGTAGATTTTTATAGATCAACCTGACATTATTGATGCTAAGAATAATTTTTGTTTTATGATTTATTTAAGGTTTATAATTGTTGTGTATGAAAGATGATATGGGTACAGAAAATAACAGGGATGTATTGAGCCTTGAGGATATAAAATTAATGGTAAATACCTTTTACGGAAAAGTAAGGGAGGATGATCTGTTGCAAGAGATATTTAATAGCAGAATTCAAGATCGTTGGCCCATACACTTGGAAAAGATGTATCGTTTTTGGCAAACCATTTTATTGGAAGAACATACGTATTACGGTAGCCCTTTTGCTCCGCACGAACACCTTCCTGTGTCGGCCGTTCATTTTGAGAGGTGGAAAAAGCTTTTTTATGAAACTGTAGATGAAAATTTTACAGGCGAAAAAGCTACAGAAGCTAAATGGAGGGCCGATAAGATGGCCGAAATGTTTCTTTATAAAATTGAGTACAGAAGGAAATCAGAAAGTAATGATAAATAATTCTTTTTTTATAAATAATTTTAGTGCATAATTCAGGATATTTAAAATGATTAATCTGCTATTTAATACAATTGTATAATAGATTAATCATTTTAACCCGGGTTATGTAATAGCAATTCTATTACTGCTCATAAATGTTTTATAAATGCAAAAATAAACGTGGGTTTTGGTGCTCACCATAATGGTTAACAAGCTTCCGCAGCAAACTCTGCTTCTTCGTACTTCTTTTATACTATTTTTTTCCTCATTGTGAATTCCATTACATAAATCAGGTTTGCAAAGCATTAACTATTATTTATTGTATGATTATTCTGTAATAATAAATAAATTAATATCTTGTATATTTAATATTATAAACAAAAAAATTTAATTAATATATATTATATTTAACACTAATAATTAAATTAGTGAATAGTTTTAATTTATTAGTGTTTGTATACTAATACTTGTTATGAACAAGTGTTAGAACGGTTGTGAAAATTTTTCCGGAAGTAGTTCACGTTATTTGGATTAAATAAAACTAAGGTTACCTAACGTGATTGGATAATATACATGGTGAATTAAAACAAAAAAAACATGTTAAATTTATTCAAACCAACACTTTTTGCCGGCCTGATGGTTATACTATTTGGTTGCAATAAAAACAATGATCCAGCACCCGTTTTTACAAATGGAACAGCTAAAGTTACGACAACTGGTACCGTTGCAAATGTAGTAGGTGCTACAATTTCAGATTATGCTATTAATCTTGAAAATATTCGTTTTCGTACTATACCTAATGATCCCTTGTTGCCTGATAATACAATTCAAGTAGCAAAATTGGTAGGTCCTTTTATGTTGTCGCTTGTTGGTGCTACACCAGGTGATTTAATACCATCAACACCACTTCCTGATGCAACATACGAAGTGGTAAAATTTGATTTAGTAAGAGGAAAACAAGCCCCTATGGTCGGTTCAACTATTTGGATTAAAGGTACTATTGGCACTACACCTTTTGAAATGTGGCATGACTCTGAGCCTACATGGCAAGATAACTTTGCAACAAATATGGTTGTAAATGGCAATGTGGTTAATTTTGGTATCGAATTTACTCTTGATGGATTTGATTTCTCTGTAGCTACGGATGGTGACGGTGATGGACTTATTGAAATTAATCCAAATGATCCTGATGGAAATAATACTGTTGCCGATGATATATTAGCGCATATTAAGAATAATTTTAAAACGACATTTTAGTATTTAAAATGATTTAGTTTTTGGATATTTTGTATTCAGAAAATGTAAAAAAGAGCAATAAGTAATGAACTTATTGCTCTTTTTTTGTTACTTCGGGTTTAGTAGAACGAAAAAAGAAAAACCTTTTAAAATGAATCAAATTCGCCGATTTTTATTGATTTTAAACTTTCAAACCCTAATTATTTCAGGACTTGCAGTGGCTTCAACCGCCATCTGTATACATTATAAATACGAAGCCGATTTTCCTCTTACTTTGGTGGCAACTTCTATTGTATTTCCCATTGTATTTTCTATAGGTGGAGCCTATAAACGACGTGAGGATGCCTTAAAACAATATGCTGAAATTAAAGGGTACCTCCGTGCTATTTATTTTGCAAGTAGAGATTGGTTAGAAAGTCCAAAACAAGAGGATGTGGAAAGGATAAAAGTTATTATTAACGATTTCTTTTCCAATTTCCGTAATCTGTTCACAGGGGAAAAATCAGAATTGATGGCCAATGAAGAGAAGGTGTATGATAATTTTTCAGACTTCAGTTTATTTATCAATAAAGACCTCAGAAAAGCAGGTTTACCCTCCGGGGAATGCTCCCGCACCAATCAGTACCTGCAAAAAATGATGGTTTCTTTCGAATCTATAAAACATATTTATCAGTACAGGACTCCCAGAACATTACGAGCCTTCAGTTCTCTTTTTATAAAAATAATGCCTATTATTTATGGT
>JAOUKG010000108.1 GCA_029882725.1 Cyclobacteriaceae bacterium | reverse complement strand
ACCCCACAAAAAGACATTTGATGCTTTAATTATACAGAGACGGGATGGACGTCCGGATCAATTACATGGATTGATTCAGCAATCGTACAGGGACCGGATGGACATCCGGACCAACCCCACAAAAAAACATTTGATGCTTTAATTATACAGAGACCGGGTGGACGTCCGGATCAATTACATGGATTGATACAGCAATCGTACAGGGACCGGATGGACATCCGGACCAGCCCCACAAAAAGACATTTGATGCTTTAATTATACAGAGACTGGATGGACGTCCGGATCAATTACATGGATTGATTCAGCAATCGTACAGGGGCCGGATGGACATCCGGACCAACTTCACAAAAAGACATTTGATGCTTTAATTATACAGAGACCGGGTGGACGTCCGGATCAATTACATGGATTGATTCAGCAATCGTACAGGGACCGGATGGACATCCGGACCAACTTCACAAAAAGACATTTGATGTTTTAATTATACAAAGACTGGATGGATGGACTAATTACTAGGGTTGATTCGGCAATCGTACAGGGACCGGATGGACATCCGGACCAATTTTATAGGAGGGGGGTATTGTCGATTCGTTAAAGGGAAATGATATCTCCTATTTTATAAACCTCTTGATAATATTCAATGATTTCATCGCTATTACGGGCCATAATACTCACAGTAAGGGAAATATACTTTCCCTTACTGGAGGCTTTTTCTTTGACTTCGTGATTTACGAATAATTGTTTGATGTGAATAGTCTTCTCATTAAGACATATAAACTTAAAAGTATATAAGGCTGGCCACTTATGGGAAGCATCCAGCTTTTCTTTAAAAGAATTTACTGAATCATCCACAAGATTAATATACTTTATATCTCTTATCTACAATATCCGAGAACTTATCCACCACTTCAGTAATTTTTTGAGAAGCAGAATTTCTTCTTGTTGTTTCAACTGCTAGTTTAAATGATGAATAATCTGCAACGTCAGGAGCTACGGTTAAGTTATTGAGTTTAACAATAAATACACCATTGGCACCTGCGAAAGGCTTTGAAACCTCTCCGGCTTTCATTGAAAACACTTTCCCAACAGTTTTGGAATCGGCTACTGCCACATTGGGAATAGAGTTTGAAGAAAGTTTTAAATCCGGAACGCTGTAATATTCTGCATCACCACCGTAAGCTTTTGCTATTTCAGCAGGTGAGCCAGAAAAAGAGGATAATTTGTCAACCAATATCTTACCCTTCAATTCTTTTTTAAGTTCCGCTAAAATAAATGACTTTGCATCTTCCTGAGGAAGGTATCCAGCGTCTGTTACTTTGGTAACTACTGCTACAACATAATTATTGTTTACAGAAAAAATATCTGATACTTTGTCTTCTTCACCGTCACGGAAAGCCCATTGTACAATGCTTCGGGCATTACCTAGATCACCAACAAATTGTTCCATAGCTTCCATGCCTTCTTCTTCAAGAATCATAAGTGAACTTTCTTCCGCATTCGCAGTAAATTCATCTAAATTTTTAGAAGTTGTTTGGAAAAGGTCTGCTTTTCTGAAAACATCGTTATCTGTTTTGTCTGAAGTAATAATGGCACGATCAATCATTGCCACTGCAAACATTTTATTGGTTTTTGTTTCTGTTACATCAACGATATGGTATCCAAATTGTGATTCTACAGGAGTTGCAATTAAACCCGTTTCGGTAGCTTTAAATACTGCATCCTGAAAAGGCTTCACCATTTGACCGCTCGAGAACCAGCCTAAGTCACCACCTCGCTGAGCAGTGCCATCAGTACCGTATTGACGAGCCATTACAGCAAAGTTTGAACCTTGTTGTATGGTAGTAATTATCCTTTGTGCCTCTGCCTTTGCTACTGCTTTTGCCTCAGGGGTCTCATCCTCCCATCTAATTAGTATATGGCGAGCACGGGCACTAAAAGTAGTATCCTCTGTATAAACGTCGGTAATTTTATAAAGATTGTAAACATCACCTTCAAGGTAGGGCCCTAATACCTGACCTTTTTTCAAAGAATCAAGTTGCTCACTTAATTTAAAAGGAATATTGCCGTGATGATAACGTCCAAAAGGAACGGCATTTTCTACATGTGCAAAAGCATAAAGTGAATCATCTTCAACCGTAGCGAATTCATCTTTAATTTCTTCTAATTCTGATATAGCTGCAAGGGAATCTTCTGAAGTAGGCAGAACAGGGAATTTTACATATTTAATAGATCTCTGATCTTTTACTTTATAATTTTCTTTGTTTTTTGAGTAATAAGACGACACCATGGCATCTGTAATTTTACTTTCAACTGCAGTATCAGATAATGTGAAATAGGGAACATATACAAATTCTATTTCAGCAACATCTGTTTGTTCGTGGTAAGACAACATTCCCTCTGCCTCTGTTACGAATGTGGAATTAAGTAAAGTATATTCATACTTTAATCTTTCTCTGGAAGGCTTCAAAGACCTAAATACGATATCCCAGACATACTGCAACTGTGGATTACCAAGGGAAGGATTTTTTATAAACTGATTAAACTGATTTCTGTCGAATTCGCCAGTTTCTGGATTTGTAAAGAAGGTTGCAATGGTAGGGTCGATATTTTTACCCTGGATCATGTCCCAAACTTCATCTTCAGTTACTTCTATGCCCAACTCGTCATATTGATCCCTAAATGCATATTGAGACTTAAGCCACAACCAGGCTCTTTCATTAATCATAAACCTATCAGATTCCCCCGCCTTACGATTGGAATAAAGAGCAAAACTCCCTTCCTGATAATCGAGTTCACTTTGGAATTCCTGCAAGGTTACAGTGTGACCATTTATTTCACCAACCGAGTTGTCGCCCATTAGCAGGGAGTTGCTACCAAGAAGGTCGTTTAGTACGAATGATAGGATTGAGATAGATATTAAAACTACCACAAATTTTCCCATCTTATTTCTAAGAGTATTAATTAATGCCATTTATCACTTTAATTTAAAGAGGCGCAAAGTTAATCAGATAGTATTTGAAATCAAATCTTTATTTTAATATGGAAATCAAGAGTTTGAATTTGGAAGATTATTTTGAAGTTTTATGGTTTCGATTCGTGTATCATTAACCTTATTAATAGTAAGTGTAATCGCCTTGATTGTTACTAAATCGCCTTCTTTGGGGATTTCTTCAGATATACTCAGAAACAAACCTCCCAATGTTTCGTAGTCTCCTTCGGGAAGTTCCCATCCGTATTTTTCGTTGAGATAATCAATTTCAAGCCTTGCACTTAGAAGCCAGGAGGTGTCAGACAGCTGAGTTTCTACCCATTCTTCATCATCATGCTCATCTTGAATCTCCCCAAAAATCTCCTCAATAATATCTTCCATAGTAACAACTCCCGAGGTTCCACCGTATTCATCGACCACCAAAGCCAAACTTTTGTGTTCATTGATAAACTGGATCATCAACTCATTGGCCAATAAGGTTTCAGGTACTATGGTAACCGGGGATAAAATACTTTGAATGTCCTTGGGTTTTTTGAACATATCCAGACCATGGCAATACCCAATTACATTATCTATTGAATCTTTGTATATCAAAATTTTACTATGACCACTATCAATAAATGCATTTTTTAATTCCGCAACACCGTCTTCAATATCTACAGCAGAGATTTCTGTACGGGGAATCATACAATCACGTATTTTTACAGTTTTAAAATCAAGGGCATTAATTAGAATCTTTGCATCTATCTCTACCTTTATACCACTTGTATCCTTGTTATCTATTATCGATTTCACATAATTATTAAGGTCGGTCATGCCAAATACAGGCTTATCTTCCCTGTACTGCAACCCGAATAATCTGAAGGTTACTTTTGACAAAGTAATAATCAACATCATGGGCAAGTACAATATCCAGAAAACGACCATCAAAGGAAAAGACAAAACCGTCATCATCCGCACTGGATTGATTAGAAAAATAGATTTCGGAAGAAACTCAGCCGTCATCAGCACAATAAATGTTGTTATTAAGGTTTGAACTATAAAAAAGTTAAATTCCACTGAAAAAAACTCCGGGTTCATATTTACCAGAATCGGTTGCAAAAGTTCAGTCATGAAGATACCAAACAACACCAATGAAAGGGTATTTCCCACCAATGTGGCTCCCATAAAATGAGAAGGTGCTTTTATAAAATAGGATATCAACCTGCCTGCAACGGGAATATTTTTTGAATGAAGCTGAAGTTGAAGTTTATCTGAAGAAACAAAGGCGATTTCAATACCCGAAAAAAATGCACTGAAAAGTAAGGTAACTACTATTTTAACTATGAGGAAAGTTTGTGGATACATGGTTATTCTTTCTTCTCTTGTTTCGTTTCAGAACCTTTTTTCATTTTATAATATAGCAACATTCCTATTGAAATCATATATAACCAATAAGAACTTGCGAAACCCACCATCATACTTTGATGAAGAGCAATTAGAAATACACCTGTTGCCACAGAAAAAACTATTGTGTTGGTTAGGTTCATTGCAATTGTATGTCTCCTACGGGGTTTTTAATTGAATAATCAGTAAAATCCTGGTTAGATTCCAGGCCATTTCCGTGTATAAGTTTGTTTTGTAGCCGGATAATCACAAATTTATCTGTATAAATTAGCTCCTTATCGGGTTTCCAAAATAACTCTTCAGAATTTAACTGCTGGTCTTCTGTTAAACTTTGAACTTCAACATCTCCTGTCGCTTTCCAAAGATTATCGGCCTTTGTAAAATACGCATAATTGCCTTTCAGCGTTGAAGATTTTTCCCCGTTTTCATCAAAAAATTCCACATATATACCATCCGGAAATTCACGATCTCCATTTTTAAATTCCAGAAGTACTCCTGCACTTAGCTTTGCCTTTTTCAACGATTCTTCGGAATAATACATATCCAAATTTTCGGCTCTTCTCACTGGTCCTTCATAAACCTCCATTTTGCCGCGTTCTACAGACTCCTCTTTACAGGATATAATGAAAGGTAAAAATAATAATATGTATGAAAATTTTCCCATTGTGGATGAAAAGGCAAAGTTAACAGGTTTAACCCGGATTATGCAATAGAATTCTAAAACGGTTCAAATTTGACTTCATTTATAATTCAGGAATTAGTCCAGATTTGTAGCAATTACCCTTACAAAACTGTCGGCCAGAATATGTATAGCCTTATCAGAGCCATCTGTCCCTAACAAATTCAGGTTATTATCAGACACTCTCAATACATAATCTATTGTAAAGGGATTTTTATTGCTATAATGGTTCGCCGCAATTATTTTACCTTGTTCATTTAATCTCAACATCAGTGCAAAAGGTGTATCACCCAACTGAGTACTGCCGTCCATTCCATGATATTGAGTTGCATTAGAAACAAGAATAAAACCCTTCAACATTTGAATAATATCTATATAATCGCCTGTGTAGGTATATTGTTGCTGCCACACTTCCTCTCCATTCCCCTGTAAATTCATTACCAAAGAAGTTCCATTATCCAGGGTGTTCCCTGAATTCTTTCCTCTGAACACCAATAAGAAATGGTTTTTAGCTTCATTGTACTTCAAATCCCTCGGAAAGAGATTAACTTCAGGAAACTGCTTTTCAAACAGGGGTTCTCCGGCTTCATCGAGGTATAAAAGGCTACTTTTTACATCGCTAACAGAGGGGTGCCACAAAAGAACAGCCAATCCCTGGCGGGTTATTGTAATTTTTACCGGAATACTCGCCTCAGCTACTTCTTTCCCACTACCCAATTCTTTATACCACAATACTTTTCCTTCATGGTGCTTGATAATATAGGCAATGGCCAACGACGTTTCATCTTTTTTATAAAAACCACTTAGATAAACACTCCCATCTGCATTTTCCTCTCTCCCTGTAGAAAAGTATCCCGGCGTGGTTACATCTTTTGGAATCCCTGTAACATAATCCGGAAATTTCATTTTTCGATAGATAATAAATATTTCCTCTCTACTTCCAATCTCCGGTTTATTCAATAAAATAATTTTCCTCAATGCAGAAACATAATCATCAAACCGGCCTTCAATTGCATTCTTATTGGATTGAATATAATTATCGAGGCCTTTTTCTCCTTTGTATATTTCTTTGATGTATTGACTGTGTTTAATTTGGTTTTCCCTTGTATTCCTAAGCCTTGCGGTAGTAATTAATGTATCGGCTTCACGCACATAATTAATCATATCACTATAAAACAGATACCGGCTTTCCGGCTCAAGATTTTTTGCGGTATCGTAGTAGACCTTTTCACGTTCCCTGGTCTTTACCTTATAAAGATGATTTTTGTACTGCAATAGGGCCACAGGCAGTGATTGGAAATCGTATTTTTCAAGATTAAATACCAATTCCCTGTCTATTAAGTTTTTATCTTGTTTCTGTTCTTCAATTTTTCCTTCCAACAATTTGGTCAACTCTTTATCATGTTGAATCAAACGAGTTTTTAAGGTTATTATATCCTGTTTCATTACTCTATTGATTTGGTCGGCCCAGTCGGAATAATTCCAAATTATAAATTCGTTCTTCAAAAAAGGAATCGTTGCTACAAGCCCTTCAAGCCTATAGGTAGTAATGGGTTTTAAAGAATATCTTTGGCCATAACCAATTGGATAGGATTTTATTCTTTCCAGATAGGCATCCAGATTATAGATTGTTGAATCATAATATACTTTAAGTTCGTTTAAATCCATCTCCAACTTTTCGTCATAGAGCATATACAGGTCATCCAAACTATTGTAAGAACTTATTATAGCAGCATATTTGTTGACGGCCTTATTATAAAAAGACACACTTTTTGTGAAATTTTCATAAATATTCGGGATCGCAGTTAGAAATTTATCAATCAATTCAATAGATGATTGCAAATATGTATTTATCTGTTCAAATGACATCTGAGTGCCATTTTCACTTATGTAATATTCATCGTTACGTTTTACTTCTCTTTCATCTATCAGGTTTTTACATTTATTCAGGCTTAATCTTGCCTGTTGCGCATTTGCAATCGCCAGATCATTTTGAGTTAGTAAATCAAACTTTTTGTACCTTTTTTCATAAATCCGTGCCAACATAAAATTTGCATTGGGATGTTCTGCATCTACCTGAAGGTACTCTTTAATCAATTGCAAAGACTGCTCTTCATCTGCCTGCTGAATCATGGGAAATAAATCCCGGTACTTAATCCTTTGGCCAAAAGCAACATTCACAAAAACCATTATGAAAAACGCAAATACAAACTTCTTCATACCCCAAGTATTTTAAGTTCAACTCTTCTGTTTACCGACCTTGATTCATCCGATTCATTCGGAACTTTCGGACTCGATTCACCATAACCTTTGGCAACCAATCTATCTTCAGAAATTTGATTGTCTATCATAAACTGCACAACACTTTCAGCCCTTTTTTCAGACAATGCCTTGTTGTAAGGGTCCGAGCCTATATCATCTGTATGCGCAGCCACTTCCACCTTCAAATTGGGGTTTTCTTTCATAAGCTGTATTACCCTTCGCAGTTCAGTAAATGAAATATCCGACAATTGAGAGGAGTTGCTTTCAAACAAAATGTCCCTTAACGTAAGCAAGGCATCTTTTTCCAGCTTTTGCAGTTTTAAATTTATTTCATCAACCTTTCCTTTTTCAAGATCCAGGGTAGTAGACGTAAAGGCATATCC
>JAOUKG010000107.1 GCA_029882725.1 Cyclobacteriaceae bacterium | reverse complement strand
TTATGACATGAAAATATTAAGTGATTTAATTAGAGATAAAATAATCTCAAAATTTGATCATAAAAACCTGAATCTTGATATTGAAGAATTTAAATACATCAACCCATCGGCAGAAAATATAGCCAGGATAATTTGGGAAAGTTTAAGGAAGGAAATTCCTCTCGATTATGAATTAAAAGTTATTCTTTATGAAACCGAAAGAAATTATGTTGAATATCCAGGAAATTGATACGACTATGGATGACATTGGGGATGATCACATAGTAACTTCTTACGAAACACCTTTGAGAGAGGATGCTTTTGTGATGAACGATGATGAAAAAATAAAGGCTATCGAAGGAAAATTCAGGGATATAATGGAAATCCTTGGTCTTGACCTGAAAGACGATAGTTTAAAAGGAACACCTCGAAGAGTAGCTAAAATGTATGTGAAGGAAGTGTTTTCGGGTTTAAACCCTGAGAACAAACCCCAGGCACGGCTATTTGACAACAAATACAAGTACGATCAAATGATCGTTGAAAAAAACATTACCTTTTATAGCCACTGTGAGCACCATTTTGTTCCAATTTATGGGAAAGCACATGTTGCCTATTTTTCCTCTGGAAAAGTAATAGGTCTATCAAAAATCAATCGTATAGTTCAATACTTTTCCAAAAGGCCACAGGTACAAGAAAGGCTTACCATTCAAATAGCAGAGGAGATGAAGAAGTCACTCAAAACCGAAGACGTGGCAGTAGTTATGGATGCAACGCACCTTTGTGTTTCCAGTCGGGGTGTGGGCGACACCAACAGTAAAACCGGCACAGCGCACTTTAGCGGTAAGTTCAAAAATGAAAGCATAAAAAAAGAATTTCTGAATTATATCAATTCAAAATAATTTATTCACATTAATATTCATATAATTTCCCATCATTGGGCAAAATCATTATTTTTGCTTCCAAAATCGGGTACATGAGAATTGAAGACGAAATAAAAAGCTCTTTCAAAGACGACTATCACAAAGCCGTTGTCAATCTCATTTACACGCATCATACTTTAATGGAAAGAATGAATGAGAGTTTTAAGGCAAAAAACCTAACTCATCAGCAATTCAACGTACTAAGAATTTTGAAGGGTCAATTTCCAAAACCCGTTTCTATTGGTTTGATAAAAGAAAGAATGCTCGATAAAATGTCGGATACTTCCAGAATTATAGAGCGATTATTAAAAAAAGAGCTGGTTATAAAGAAGACAAGTAAACAAGACAGAAGATCTACCGATATACTCATATCTGAAAAAGGGATTAATATCTTAAAGGAAATTAACCCGGTAATTAATGAATTCAATAAAAATTTAGCTAAAAAACTGAACATAAGTGAAGTTCAGGTTTTTAATGAATTACTCGATAAAATAAGATAGAAAACAAAAATATAAACGATAACCATCAAATAATATGGCCTTTGATATTGAAATGATCAGGGAGGTTTACCAAAAAATACCTTCAAAAATTGCAGAAGCACGTAAAGTGGTTGGCAAACCTTTAACATTAGCTGAAAAAATATTATATACTCACCTTCACGAGGAACAAGACCTTGAGAATTTTCAAAGAGGGAATTCTTATGTGAATTTTGCTCCGGATAGAGTAGCCATGCAGGATGCTACTGCGCAAATGGCCTTATTACAATTTATGCAAGCAGGAAAGAAAAAAGCTGCAGTTCCTTCAACTGTGCATTGTGACCACCTTATCCTTGCAAAAACAAGTGCCAATGAAGATTTAAAAAAATCAATTACTGCCAGTGGAGAAGTATTTAATTTTTTAGAGTCTGTAAGTAATAAATATGGAATCGGATTCTGGAAACCTGGTGCAGGTATTATACATCAGGTGGTTTTGGAAAATTATGCGTTTCCTGGTGGAATGATGATTGGAACTGATTCCCACACTGTAAATGCAGGTGGTTTGGGTATGGTAGCTGTTGGTGTTGGTGGAGCTGACGCAGTGGACGTAATGGCGGGAATGCCCTGGGAACTGAAGTTTCCTAAACTAATTGGAATAAAACTTACTGGTAAACTTAACGGTTGGACTTCTGCAAAAGATGTTATACTGAAAGTTGCCGGAATACTTACTGTAAAGGGAGGCACTGGTGCCATTGTAGAATACTTTGGAGATGGAGCAACCTCTTTATCATGTACAGGAAAAGGTACCATTTGTAATATGGGTGCTGAGATCGGAGCCACTACTTCTACTTTTGGTTATGACGAAAGCATGGCTAAATACTTACGGGCAACAGGCCGTGCCGATGTAGCTGAACTCGCAGATGCAGTTAAGGAACACCTTACAGCCGACAGCGAAGTATATGAAAACCCTGAAAAATATTTCGATCAGGTAATTGAAATTGACCTAAATGTTCTTGAACCACACATAAACGGACCTTTTTCTCCAGATCTTGCTACTCCAATTTCAAAAATGAAGGAAGCAGCAGAAAAGAACGGATGGCCTACTGAAGTTCAGGTTGGTTTAATTGGTTCTTGTACAAACTCATCTTATGAAGACATAAGCAGGGCTGCAAGCCTTGCGAAACAAGCTGAGGACAAAAAACTAAATGTAAAAGCCAAATTCACGGTTACTCCAGGTTCAGAACAAGTGAGATATACTATCGAACGAGATGGTTTTATTGACACATTCAACGCAATTGGTGGCAGTGTTTTCGCTAATGCATGTGGCCCATGTATTGGTCAGTGGGAACGTGAAGGTGCCGACAAAAAAGAAAAGAATACAATTGTGCATTCTTTCAACAGAAACTTCGCAAAACGAGCTGATGGCAACCCTAATACATTTGCTTTTGTAGCTTCACCCGAAGTGGTTACTGCTCTGGCAATTGCCGGTAATTTGGGATTTAATCCTTTAAAAGATAAACTTATCAACAAAGACGGCAAGGAAGTAATGTTGGATGAACCAACAGGTCATGAGCTTCCGCCAGCCGGTTTTGACGTAAAAGATGCTGGATATCAGGCTCCTGCAGAAGATGGAAGTAATGTACAGATCAATGTAGCAACCGACTCAAAAAGACTTCAGTTGTTAGATCCTTTCAAACCTTGGGATGGAGAAAACATTGAAGGGATGAAATTACTAATCAAGGCTAAAGGCAAATGTACTACCGACCACATTTCAATGGCGGGTCCTTGGTTACGCTTCCGTGGACACCTTGATAATATTAGCAACAACACACTTACCGGAGCTGTAAACTTTTTCAATGAGCAAACAGATACGGTTAAAAACCAAGTAACCGGTGAGTATGGTACGGTTCCGGAAACTCAAAGAGCTTATAAGGCTGCAGGTATCTCAACAATAGTTGTAGGAGATCACAATTACGGAGAAGGAAGTTCACGTGAACACGCAGCCATGCAACCTCGCCATTTGGGAGTAAGAGCTGTTTTGGTAAAATCTTTTGCCAGAATACACGAAACCAATTTGAAAAAACAGGGAATGTTGGGATTAACTTTTGCTAATGAAAGTGATTACGACAAAATACTTGAGGATGATACTATCGACATGATCGACTTAAAGGATTTCGCACCAAGTAAACAACTAACACTTAGATTAACGCACAAGGACGGCACACAGGAAGAAATTAAAGTGAACCATTCTTACAATAATGCACAAATCGAGTGGTTTAAAGCTGGTTCTGCTTTGAACTTGATCAAGTTGAAAGAAAAAACAGATAAATAACAAAATATTTAATTCTGGATTATGCAATAAAATACTATTGCATAATCCAGGTTAAACTTTCCATTTAAACTTTCCATTTAATATTACAGCCCTGGCTAGGCATTTGATTTGCATTTACAGGAACATCATTGATCAGATCATTCATGGCGTTTCGCAGATCCACTCCATTTAGCTCCACATCATTACCCGGTCTCGATCCATCCAATTGCCCTCTGTACATCAACTTCATGTGTTTGTCAAACAGGAAAAAATCAGGCGTACACGCTGCATCATAAGCTTTTGCAACAGCCTGCGTTTCATCAAATAAATAAGGAAATTGATAGCCCCACTTCAAAGCTTCCTTCCTCATCAACTCCGGCCTGTCCTGAGGGTATTCTTCAATATCATTGCTCGAAATAGCATAAAAATTAAAGTTTTTCGTGTAATATTCTTCAGTGAGTTTTACCAATTCGGGTTGCACATGTTTAACATAGGGGCAATGATTACAAATAAACATTACCAGAGTACCCGTATACATTTCCGGTGTATTCAATTCAATCATTCTTCCCGTAACCACATCTAGCAACTCAAAATAAGGAGCTGGTGTGCCTAAGGGTAACATATTAGAAGGTGTTAGCGACATTATTTATTTATTAATTAATTTCCCATTCTATAGCATATCTGCTATTTCCTGAATCTTTCTTTATCATATCTGAGGTAAAGGGTCCTCCTACAGCATCGGCTACAATACGCACAGTGCCCAGTAAATCGTTGGAAGTAAAATTATCATAATCCCAAATTTCAAACTCTGCTACAGTCCCTTTGTCTATCTTTAAATTATATCCAATAACTGCAGCCCCCTCTTTCATGGCTATAAATTTTTCTTCCGGCCAAATTTTATTTCCATTGTACTTGATAAATATTTCATCGGCATCGTCTTCATCAGGCAAATAACAGTGTATTTTTTTTAAATTAAGCGTATATTTTATTATTTTATCCATAGATGAAATTCCGATTAGCTTGTATAAATGTATTTAATCCAATCAATTTTACGAAGTCATTTTTTAAATATTTAATTATGTCATAACTTTGCATCGGCAAGTTTGTACGACCAGCTCCTGCTGAACCCCCCAGGACCGGAAGGTAGCAAGGGTAGGCAGTCGTAGCGGTGCGATATGAGCTTGCCATTTTTTATTTTATTTAACCAGTACAGATTCAATGAGTGACGAAAAGATCATATTTTCAATGTCGGGAGTCTCAAAAATCTATCCTCCTGCTAAAACAGTATTAAAAAATATTTACCTTTCTTTTTTCTACGGTGCTAAAATTGGAGTTCTTGGACTGAATGGTTCCGGGAAATCTTCACTTCTCAGAATCATAGCAGGCCTCGACAAAGAGATTCAGGGTGATGTAGTAAGCGATCAGGATTTTTCTGTTGGACTTTTGGAACAAGAGCCTACACTTGACCCCAATAAAACCGTTAAAGAGGTTGTTGAAGAAGGAGCTGCAGAAATTATCGCCTTACTAAAAGAATATGAGGAGATCAATGAAAAGTTTGGAGATCCGGAAATTCTTGAAAATCCCGATAAGATGGACAAACTCATTGAAAAACAGGGAAAAGTTCAAGAAAAACTGGATCAAACAGGTGCCTGGGATCTGGACAGCAAATTAGAACTTGCCATGGATGCCCTTAGAACTCCCCCGGCAGACTCATTGATTAAAAATTTATCTGGTGGAGAAAAAAGAAGGGTGGCTTTATGCAGGCTTTTATTAAAAGAGCCCGATGTATTATTATTGGATGAGCCTACCAACCACTTGGATGCTGAATCTGTGCATTGGTTGGAGCAACACTTGAAGCAATATAAAGGCACTGTTATAGCAGTAACTCACGATAGATACTTTCTGGACAATGTAGCAGGTTGGATTTTGGAATTGGATCGTGGCGAGGGTATTCCCTGGAAGGGAAATTATTCGTCGTGGTTAGATCAAAAACATAAAAGGCTAGGTCAGGAAGAAAAGGAAAAGTCCAAGCGACAAAAGACTCTTGAAAGAGAACTAGAGTGGATAAAGATGGCCCCGAAAGCGAGGCATGCAAAAGGAAAGGCCCGTATTAATGCCTACGACAAACTACTCAGCCAGGACGTAAAAGAGCAGGAAGAAAAACTAGAGTTGTACATCCCTCCCGGACCCCGTCTTGGACAAAAAGTTATTGAAGTTGAAGGTGTAAGCAAATCATTTGGAGACAAGCTTCTTTATGAAGATTTGAATTTTTCCCTCCCTCAAGGGGGTATAGTTGGAATAATTGGCCCCAATGGAGCTGGTAAAACCACGTTATTCAAAATGATCATGGGTACGGAAAAACCCGATAATGGCACTTTTCAAGTAGGTGAGACAGTAAAAATAGCCTATGTAGATCAGGAGCACAGCACCCTGGATAGTGACACTACGGTTTGGGAAGCTATTTCAGGAGGAAATGAATCTATTGAAATGGGTGGAAAACTTGTTAATTCAAGGGCATACGTAAGCAAGTTCAATTTCAACGGAAGTGACCAGCAGAAAAAAATAAAGGAACTTTCAGGTGGAATGAGAAACAGACTTCATCTGGCCATTGCATTAAAACAAGGAGGAAACCTTTTAATGCTGGATGAACCTACCAATGATCTCGACATTAATACACTACGTGCATTGGAAGAAGCATTGGATAATTTTGCCGGTTGTGCTGTTGTTATTTCCCATGATAGGTGGTTTTTGGATAGAATTTGTACGCATATTCTCGCTTTTGAAGGAGATTCTACCATAAAATGGTTTGAAGGATCCTATTCCGAATACGAGGAAGATCGTATTAAAAGGATGGGAGATAAAACTCCAACCCGAATAAAATACAAAAAAATGACAAGGTAATTTGTAGACACGATGCATCTTGTCTCTACAAAATGCATCGTGTTTTTACATAGTATTATGAAAACACTCTATTTAGTTCGACATGCGAAATCTTCCTGGAAAAATCCCGGATTGAGGGATCATGATCGACCTCTAAACAAAAGAGGAATGCGTGATGCTCCCAATATGGGAATGTGGATGGTAGAAAAAAGAGAGATTCCTCAATATATTTTGTCCAGTACTGCGTTACGAGCCCTGAACACCACCAAATTAATTAGCAAAAGTTGGAATATCACAAACGATAAAATCCATTCCACGTCCCAATTATTTCATGCAACACCTTATAATATCATCAACATTATTCATGAAATACCTGATCTTTTCCACTCCGCAATGATTATTGCCCATAATCCGGGATTGACAGATTTAACTAATATGTTAACGAAATCGAGAATTCAAAATATACCCACCTGTGGAATTGTTAAAATACAATTTGATATGGAAACATGGGGAAGTGTACATTCTGGAAACGGGGAATTATTATTTTTTGAGTACCCAAAAAATCTTATACTGTAATAGTTACCAACGCTGCGTTATTCTATTATTTATCAGTGATTGGTTTTCATCCAGGTTGAATCTTTATACACCCAAATATTTGATGTTTGCCCTTCAGATTTTAGCACAATTTTTACATAGTCTTCGACCAACAACGTATCTGGAATTACATATTCACCCTTCTGTAATTCGACTGTATCGAGCAATTTATACACATCAGATTTGCCATCTTTAAAGTAATCTGATTTTGAAAATAGAATTTTACCCGTCGTTGATTTAGATAGTGGCTTCCAGATCAATCTGGTTTTTCCATTAATAATATTAGTATTCAGATCATAAAAATCAGGGGCACTTAAAAATGACAGCCCGTCTAGTTCTTGCTTAATCTGATCGGGCAATTCTACTTCCATAAATTCAAGAATAGAGGGCATAATATCCACCATGCGAGCTTTTCCACTTTTGAATATGGAATTAGTTTTCTTATTAGTAGTTATCCATATTGTTCTTTCTCTTTCAGATTGCCCTCCGTGTCCTTTGCCATCCATAGCTTTTCTACCATGATCGGTAGAAAAGCTATGG
>JAOUKG010000106.1 GCA_029882725.1 Cyclobacteriaceae bacterium | reverse complement strand
TTCATTACCTCGTGTTTTAATAGGGTGCCAATCAGATGTTCGAAGATTTGCATTACTGCATCACGACTGTCTTCCCTGTTTTTCAAGTATTTAAGGCATACTCCATAAACCAATGAAGTATGCCTCCCGAACAAATGCCCGAGTACTTCAAGGTCTCCTTCTGCTTTATATATCTCCATCAACTGGAGATCAGAAAGGGAATTATACTTCTTTTTTTTGAATAGGTTCAAATCTTGAATTGATGACAATTAACAAAAAAAGGAAAAATTCTTTATGGAAAAAATTAACCGGCGCATCATTAAGAAAAATTGTTTAACTAAAATTTCAAAAACATGACGCGAATAGCAATTATTATAGTGGCATTCTTTACCATAATGTCGTTTCAAAGTGTAGAAACAGACCGATGGATAGCGGGTACCGTAGTGGATGCCGATGGGGGAAGTACACTTCCCGGTGTTTCGATTCTTCTGAAGAAAACAACCACGGGTGTGGTTTCAGATGTGAATGGAAAATATAAGATACGGGTACCAGAAAAAGGAGGGGTACTTGTTTTTAGTTTTGTGGGGTATGTAACCCAGGAAATAAACATTGGAAGTTCCAATCTTATAAATGTAAAACTCAGCCCTGATTTGAAACAACTGAGTGAGGTTGTTGTTACTGGTTATGCGGTTGAAAAAAGAAGGGAGGCAACGGGCAGTGTTGCTGAAGATAGGGAAAGTGCACCGGTTCAGATACGCGGCAATTCTTCCATGAGAAATAAAGGAATGGGACGCCCTTCTTATAGTCCAAATGAAAATTATCCTGTACATAATACAGAGGAGTACGATGCGATAAATGAAAATATTTTTTATAACCCGGGAACTACTCCTCTGTCAACATTTTCAATAGATGTAGATGCAGCCTCTTACAGTAATGTACGCAGGTTTTTGAATAATGGCCAAATGCCACAAAAAGACGTGGTTCGTATTGAAGAAATGATCAATTATTTTAACTATGATTATGCTCAACCTGAAGGAAAAGATCCTTTTGCTGTTCATACAGAGATAAGCACAGCACCCTGGAATGAGAAGCACAGACTTGTGCATATTGGTTTACAGGGAAAAACAATTCCTATGGAAAATCTTCCTCCATCCAATTTGGTTTTTTTGATTGATGTTTCGGGTTCAATGAATGCGCAAAACAAACTTCCTTTGCTTGTATCTTCCTTCAAAATGTTGGTTGAGCAGTTGCGTGAAGAAGATAGAGTGGCTATTGTGGTGTATGCAGGGGCTGCAGGAATGGTATTGCCATCGACTTCGGGGGCAGAAAAAGCCACAATCATTGCAGCATTAGACAAACTTTCTGCTGGTGGGAGTACAGCAGGAGGAGCCGGAATCAATTTAGCCTATAATATTGCCAAGGAAAATTTTAAAAAGGAGGGCAACAACCGAATTATTCTTGCTACAGACGGTGATTTCAATGTGGGGGCAAGTAGCAATGCTTCTATGCAAGAATTGATTGAAAAGAAGAGGGAAGAAGGAGTTTTTCTTACCGTTTTGGGATTTGGAATGGGAAATTACAAAGATTCCAAAATGGAAATTCTGGCCGACAAGGGTAATGGAAATTATGCATATATAGATAATGCCACAGAGGCAAGAAAAGTATTGGTGAATGAATTTGGAGGTACTTTGTTTACGATAGCCAAAGATGTGAAACTTCAGATTGAGTTCAATCCTGCTAAAGTTCAGGCATATAGACTTATTGGTTATGAAAACCGAAAATTGAGAGATGAAGATTTTAATGATGACAAGAAAGACGCCGGAGAGTTAGGATCGGGCCATACTGTAACTGCTTTGTATGAAATTATTCCTGTGGGTGTTGAGAGTGATTTTTTGCCCGTAGATCAGTTGAGGTATCAAAAGAAAACAGTGCTACCCATAGCCGACAAAACAAAGGAGTTGATGAATATTAAATTGCGTTACAAACTACCTGATGAAAAAATAAGTAATTTAATTGAGCACCCGGTATTTGATAAAGGAATTAATTTTGATCGCACAAGTAATAATTTCAGGTGGTCAGCAGCTGTGGCTTCTTTTGGGATGCTACTCAGGGATTCAGAATTTAAAGCTAACAGCAATTTTGAGTCTGTTTTATACCTTGCCGAAGGTGCAAGAGGTACTGATAAGGAAGGGTATAGGATTGAATTTATTAACATGGTGAAATCCAGCCAATTAATGGCGAAACGGTAATTAAACAGGCAGTAGAGCCACGATTCATCGTGTCTTAATAACCACGATGAATTTCCAAGGTAGAGACACGATGCATCGTGGCTCTACCTTTTTTACAATTCCACAAATAGTAATACCGTAAAAAGCTGCGTCCTTTTGGGTATATTCACCTTTTATCGACTCTTCGTGCCTCTACAACATGTTTTCTTATACAATTTGTTAAATAAATTGTAATTTTGAAAATGGTTAAATTTTGGGTTGCCTTTACCAATTTTTTTTCGGACCTCTACAACAAAGTTCCTAATAAGTGGAAGAGTGCATATATAATAATTTGTGGGTGGTATCTCATTAATTATTCGGTAAGTGCGTTTTTTCAATGGAAATTGTTTGAGGCATACGATTACAATGTTTTTTGGAATACCTTGTATTTATATGAATTGCTGTGTGTTGCCGTATTATTTATTTTTTTATGGGCACGTTGGCTTTTCAAGTTTAAGGTAGTATTTCAGGTAGCAGGTCATTTTATGGGTTTATTGGCCTTTACTCTTTTTATGGAGACTACTTTTTACTATTTCGATATGTATTTAGATGGCTTTGATGAATTTGAAGACTGGCAACAATACATGATCGATTTACTAAGTTGGGACGCAATGCGTTTTTATGATCAGTATATAATAACCGCTGCAGTATTTTACGTAATCAGATATTTTGATTCACTACAGAAAAAGGAAAGTGAACGATCTGTATTGTTAATCAAAAACAAAGAAATGCAGCTTACATTGTTGAAATCCCAAATCAATCCACATTTTCTTTTCAACACGCTAAATTCTATAAGCATGTTAATAAGTACGAGCAAGGATAAGGCAAGGAAAGTGATCACACAACTTTCGGATGTATTCAGATATGCCCTCGATTCTTATGGTGGGTATACAGTAAAATTATCAAGCGAAATAGAATTTATTGAAAACTATATAAAAATTCAACAGGTAAGGTTTGAAGATAGGTTGAAATTTGAAAAGGAAATTGCATTCAGTTGTTTGAACCTGGATGTTCCCCCCATGATATTACAGCCTCTTATTGAGAATTCTGTAAAATATGGAATTGCCCCCAAGGACAATGGAGGCACCATAAAACTAACAGTTAAGCCCTATAAAAACGGAATTTTCTTTGAGGTGCGGGATAATGGTTTAGGGATAAATGCTAAAAAAGTGTTAGATTCAACAGAATCAACAGGTATAGGACTTGATAACACAGACAAAAGGTTAAAAAGTTTTTTTGGTTTTACAGCAGGTTTACACATCGATTCAAGTGAAGATGGTTATGTGGTAAGTTTTGTATTGCCAGAAAAATATAAAAATAAGATTGAAGATAAAATGGAGTTGTATAACTTAGAATAAAACAGACTACTAATGGATATAAAATGTATTATAATTGACGATGAAAAGCTTGCTCGTGAGCTTTTGATGGAATATCTGGAAGAATATGATGATATTGAAGTAATAGAGCAATGTTCTAAAGGAGTTGAGGCCGTAAAAGCAATAAATTCACTTGAGCCTGATTTAATATTTTTGGATGTGCAAATGCCGGGAATGAATGGTTTTGAAGTACTGGAGTCTTTGGATCATAAACCTTTTGTTATTTTTTCAACAGCCTACGATCAATATGCTATTCAGGCTTTTGAAGAGAATGCGGTGGATTATTTATTGAAGCCAATAGATAAAGAACGTTTTCATAAGGCTATTGAACGTGTTAAAGCTCGAATGGAATCCAGTGGCAGTAACATGGAAAAAATAGCCAGAATTCTGGAAGAGAGAGAGACAACTAAATTTAGTTCGCATTTATTTGTTCAAAAATCTGATAAATATTTAAACCTTCCCGTTACGGAAATACTCCATTTAGAAGCTTCCGGTGATTATACAATTATTTCCACTTCAGATGACCAGTTTTTAAGTTCAAGCGGTATAGGTAGGTTGGAAGGGAAACTTGATCCTGCTATTTTTATTCGGGTTCATAGGTCAACTATAATTAATCTCAGTCATTTAAAGGAGATTGAAAAGCATTTCAATGGTGGGCTGGTTGTGAAAATGAAAAACGGAAAGTCATTTTCAGTAAGTAGAACCTATGCCAAAGAAATAAGGAAAAAGGTAGTATAAACTTTGTATTTACCTTTAGTAACTCTTTGTAACTCAGTAACTCAATAATTTTTGGGGTTTTCAATTATTTTTTAGATTTGCCTCAAACCTAAAACAAAAACTATGCAGGAATTGAATGATTTTCTTAATGTTATAAACGGATATATAGGAGGGCATTCATGGTTTGTATTTGCCTTATTGGGTACGGGGGTGTTTTTTACTCTGTACTTGGGCTTCCCTCAAATTCGGTTTTTTAAACATGCTTTAAAAATTGTAAGGGGTAAATTTGATAAAAAGGGTGATGAAGGGGATGCTACCCATTTTCAGGCCCTGGCTACTGCACTTTCTGGTACCGTAGGTACAGGAAATATTGGCGGTGTTGCTCTTGCAATTCATCTGGGAGGTCCTGCTGCCTTGTTTTGGATGCTTGTTACTGCTTTTTTGGGTATGACAACTAAGTTTGTCGAGGTAACTCTTTCACATAAATACAGGGAAAAAATTGATGACGGTACTATGGCCGGAGGGCCCATGTATTATATGAAAAATGCCGATATTCGTTTGTTTGGTAAAAAAATTAACCTAAAATGGTTAGCCGCTATTTTTGCTTTTTCCACTATATTATCAAGTTTCGGCACTGGTAATATGCCTCAAATAAATAATATAGCCACTTCAATGAATGCTACATTTGGTTGGGAACAATGGATAATCGGAGCCGTGTTAGCTGTTTTTTTAGCATTGGTAATTCTTGGTGGTATAAAAAGGATAGTTAAAGTAACTGAAAAGCTTGTGCCATTTATGGCAATTATTTATTTCGTTGGTGCTTTAGCTGTAATCCTATTTAATTATGAAAATATAATCCCTTCCTTTATCAGTATTTTTGCAGATATTTTTACTGGTTCAGCAGCTGTTGGAGGATTTCTGGGAGCAAATATTGCGTTTGCATTTAACAGAGGAGTAAACAGGGGCTTATTCTCAAATGAAGCAGGGCAAGGATCTGCTCCAATTGCCCATGCTGCTGCAAAAGCACACGAGCCGGTATCTGAGGGAATGGTAGCCATACTTGAACCTTTTATAGATACAATAATTATTTGTACTCTTACGGGTTTGGTTTTGTTGTCTTCTGGTGTCTGGAACAAGAAATTTGAAAACACTTTCCAAAACGCTGATTTAGTGGTTTTTAATCAGGTTTATGAGGAAAGTAATGATGCTGATAAAGATAAACTCTATTTGTATTTGGTTGGAGAGGAAAAAGGGAATTTGTTTACAGGAGATCTTCATGTTGAGGAAGGAAAAGTAATTGATGAAATTACCATTATTCATGCCAGATCTTTTGCGGAAAATGTAATGGTTTATAAAGAGGGTGAGCCTTTTTCAGGAACTGTGGCTTTTCAGGATGGGAAAATTAATCAAGAAGGAGTAGATTTTAAAGGGGAATCGATGATACATAGTGCCGCGCTTACCACAGAGGCATTTAAGGTTGGTTTTTTTGGTGATTTCGGGCAGTATATTGTTTCCATTGGTTTACTGCTTTTTGCCTTTTCAACAGCTATTAGTTGGTCCTATTATGGAGATAGGGCTACTACCTATCTATTTGGAAGTAAATACGTAATGATTTACAGAATTATCTACGTTGCAGGTTTTTTCTTTGCCTCTTTTGCAGATACTACTATTATTTGGACCCTTTCTGAGCTTACAATTGCATTAATGACGGTGCCCAATTTAATAGGTATTCTTTTATTAAGAAAAGAAATGAAATCAACCATAAAGGAATATTGGATATCCTTCAAGGCAGATTGGCCAAATGCCAAAACACCCTCCTGATTGTAAAGATATGTAAATGCCAAAATGAAAAAGAAGGAATGCCCATCTTGTGCTATGGATGTCGATGCAAAGGCAGATTATTGTCCTGTTTGTGGATACGAATTTCCTCAGCAATCTAAAATAACTCAATGGATTGTAATTATTTTGGTGATTTTTTTGCTGTACTTATGGATGAGGTAAAATGAAATAGTCTATTCAAATAATTTTTTTTCGAAATTATTTGAATAGACTATTTTTATGTTGCGACAGAGGGAAGAAAAGAATTTATATCTAATTCTTAATGCTCCTTCTTCTAATTTCTCCTCCTAAAGTGATTGAAGTATCAACATAATCAGGATCACCATAATAGCTTATTACACCTCCCAAATTCGCACTAGCACTTATTTCATCACTTACAGAGATCATAATAACGCCTCCCATGTTTACCTTTGCATTGGCTTCTTTAACCATTAATTCCCGGGCTAAAATCTCACCCCCCATGTTGGTTGTGAAATAACCGCGGTTTGCATTTCCTGTTATTTTTGCAATACCACCCATGGTTACATTTATATCAATTTCTTTTACTTCGGCCGAAACATTTATGTTCCCACCCATTGCGACCTCCAATGTAAGATAACTGGATTTAATCACATCGTCAGATTTAAGCGAAGCTCCCATCGAAACTTTTATTTCTTCTATCTCAATGTAAAATATTTCAACCTCAATAAAATCGTCATAATCAAAGTCCCTCTCTATAAATGCTTTATTTCTTACTTTGAATGATAGTTCTCCAGCTCTTTCTTCTATTTCAACATCATTTTTGCTGTAACCATTTCGTTCCATGGTGAATTTATACTCGTCGGACTTTATGAGTTTTACCTTAAAAGGACCGGCAACACTTAACTTGTCAAATTCAGAAACTTTTTCAATTTCCTGAGCCTGAAGACTGAAAAAACTAAATAGGCCAAATAAGGCAACAAGGAAAAAGGCAATGTTTTTCATGCTAGTTATTATTTTGTTGAGTCTTAGTAAAGATGGATTTGTTTTCCAAAAGGTTGCATGTTATTGAAAATAAAATTCAACCCGGGTTTTATTAAAAATCCAAAGTATAACTCAATGCCGGAATCAAACTTGCCTGAGGCTCATATATAATTTCATTGCTTATACGGTCATATACAGGTCTCTTGATATTTGCACGATTGGTAGCATTTTGAATGTCAAGGGATAATTTCCATGATTTCCCAGGTTTGTTATTCCTGTAAGCAAACCGAAGATCAATTCTGAAATAGTCATCCGTTTTATTTTCAAAAGTTTTGGATTCAATACCAACGGGCCAGCCTGTTTTTTGGCTTAATGCAACATCTATTGGAGTGTACCTTAATCCCCCGCCCCACATCATTCTACCTCCAAGTTCAAATAATCTGTCGTTGGAAAGTTTCCATTCTTTTCCAGTAGTTAATGATAGGTTGTAGTTGCCATTGAATCGTGTATTATACCATATGTCAGCACCTCCATTATTGGTTTTATACTTTGAATTATAAATGGAACTTCCAACTAAGAAAAATAATCCTT
>JAOUKG010000105.1 GCA_029882725.1 Cyclobacteriaceae bacterium | reverse complement strand
CATGTTACCACATTGGAAATGATCAACCAAAGGCTTGTTCCCAATGCAATTGAACCCCGTAGTGCCATTGGTAATTATGAAGTTTCCTCTGAAAAATACACCTTATATACTACCTCTCAAAATCCTCACCTTACCCGCTTGTTAATGTGTGCATTTGTTTTGGGTCTTCCCGAACACAAAGTACGTGTGGTAGCTCCCGATGTTGGAGGAGGATTTGGAAGTAAAATTGCCCATTATATAGAAGAAGCTATGGTAGTATGGGCATCAAAACAGGCAGGCCGCCCAATTAAATGGACTTCCGACAGGTCGGAAGCCTTTCTTACTGATACCCACGGACGCGACCATGTAACTACAGTGAAAATGGGCTTTGATAAAGACGGTATGATTACCGCACTTCAATCTAATACTTTTGCCAATTTGGGTGCCTATTTGAGTATTTTTGCCACAGTGACTCCCA
The DNA here is from genome assembly GCA_029882725.1 of Cyclobacteriaceae bacterium. Taxonomy (GTDB): domain Bacteria; phylum Bacteroidota; class Bacteroidia; order Cytophagales; family Cyclobacteriaceae; genus JAHEMU01. The sequence goes on along the minus strand of JAOUKG010000105.1, from coordinate 7,260 downwards.
CTTTTCTGCATGGCACCCTGATGCAGGGTGTCTATACCACACCTAAAATCAATGTGGATGTTACAGCCGTTTTCACCCACACAAGTGCTGTAGACGCTTATAGAGGTGCCGGGCGCCCCGAAGCTACCTACCAACTTGAACGACTCATGGACTTGGCTGCCCATGAAATGGGAGTGGATCCTACAGAACTCAGGAGAAAAAACTTTATTCCCGCCTTTGACGGTGTAACCCAGCCCGGTTATCAAACTCAGGTAGCACTTCAATACGATAGTGGTAATTACCATGCTACTTTAGACAGGGCTCTGGAAATGGTAGGTTACGAACAATTCAGAAAAGATCAGGCTGAGTCCTTAAAAAGTAATAAAGTCCTGGGAATAGGTTTTTCAACCTATGTTGAAGGTTGCGGTATTGCACCATCAGCAGTTGTAGGTTCTTTAGGTGCACGTGCCGGATTGTATGAATCTTCCCAGGTGAGAGTACAACCTACAGGAAAAGTAAGTGTATTTACAGGTTCCCATAGTCACGGCCAGGGCCACGAAACTACTTTTGCGCAAATTGTAGCCGATAAATTAGGCATCCCTGTAGAGGATGTAGATGTAATACATGGAGATTCTGATTCTGTTGCTTTCGGAATGGGTACCTACGGATCCAGATCATTGGCTGTGGGTGGTTCTTCCATTGTAAAAAGTATAGAAAAAATCATTGAAAAAGGAGCCAAAATTGCGGCCCATAAACTGGAAGCCAGTGTAGATGATCTTGAATATGCCGATGGAAAATGGACTGTGAAAGGTACTGATAAATCCATTGCATTTGGAGATGTCTCTCTGACAGCCTATGTCCCTCACGATTATCCCGCCGGACTCGAACCCGGTCTTGATTTTTCAAGTTTCTACGATCCTGCCAACTTTACGTATCCATTTGGATGCCACGTGGCCATTGTTGAAGTAGATAAAGATACCGGTGTCGTAAAATTGAAACGATTTATCGCAGTAGATGACGTTGGAAATGTAATCAACCCCATGATTGTTGATGGACAGATTCACGGTGGACTTGCCCAGGGTATCGGTCAAGCCTTATTTGAAGGAACGGTATATGATGAGAGTGGTCAGTTAGTAAATGGTTCTTTTATGGACTATTGTATGCCTCGCGCCGATGATTTACCAGATTTTGAAATCGATAGAAAAACAACACCTTGCCCTCATAACCCACTTGGAGTGAAGGGTGCCGGAGAGGCAGGTTGTATTGGTTCCACACCTGCTGTTGTAAATGCGGTTATTGATGCACTTTGGAAATCCGGACACAAAGTAAAGGACATTGAAATGCCTTTAATAAGTGAAAGGGTTTGGAATGCTTTCAATAATTAAATTTTCCGATTTTAAATTAAAAAAAAGAAACAAATTATGATACCATCAGTATTTACATATAAAAAAGCCGGTTCCGTTTCAGAAGCTCTTCAGCTTAAAGCTGAAAATGAAGATTCTAAATTCCTTGCCGGTGGCCACAGTCTTATTCCTACAATGAAACTGCGGTTGAGTAGTCCGTCGGTGCTCATTGATATCTCAAAAATTGATACTTTGAGAAGCATTACCGAAGAAGGCAATCAAATTGTTATTGGAAGTTTGGTTACACATGCTGAAATAGTCAACTCGGACGTAATTAAAACCAAGGTGGCTATTATGTCGGAAGGAGCTTCCATGATTGGTGATGTGCAGGTGAGAAACTGTGGCACAATTGGGGGAAGTATCGCTCATGCCGATCCTGCCGCCGACTGGCCGGCCATTTTGAAAACGGTTGAAGCTACTGTTGTCATTGAAGGAGAAAGCGGAAAACGGGAAGTGAATGTAGAAGATTTCTTTCAGGGTGTTTTTACTACAGACCTTACGGAGGATGAAATTATTACAGCCATTAAAGTTCCTGTACCTGCCTCCGGCACGAAAGGAACCTACCAAAAGTTCATGCAACCCGCTTCAAGGTTTGCCATTGTGGGTTGCGCAGCCATGTTAACTATTTCCAATGGAGTTTGCCAAAAAGCAAGGGTTACTATTGGAGGTGCTGCTTCCACTTCGTTCCGCGACCTTGGCGTAGAAAAGGCACTGGAAGGAAAAGAGCTGAATGCACAAAACATCGAAAATGCGTCTAAAATTGCAGGAAATGGAGTCCAAATGACCTCAAGTCATTTCGCTACAAATTCCTATAGACAACATTTAACGAAAGTATATACCCAACGTGCACTGGAATCTTTGATTTAATTGGCAGTATAATAGTATATTATAACAATTAGTGTTGTTTTAATCTTAATACAACACTAATTTATTTACAACAAAAAACACAAGGGTTATTTTCTACCTTTGTGTTTTTTGTTATTATACTATTCGGTTACACAAAAAAGTGCAATATTTAGTGTTCTAGTTGCTTAAACAAATACCATGAAACCAACAAGCCACAAAGATCAACTTGCTGCCATTACAAATGAACTTTTAAAACATCAATACGTTGCTGATACTTCCATTGCGATGGCGCTGTATTTATCTGGAAAATTAAAAAAACCACTACTTATAGAAGGGCCAGCGGGGGTTGGAAAAACTGAAATTGCAAAAGTTTTAGCGAGGGTGAATAATGCAGATTTAATCCGTTTACAGTGTTACGAAGGCCTGGATGTAAACCACGCCATCTATGAATGGAATTATCAATGGCAAATTTTGCACTTGAAAATGCAAGAAAAAGAAAACAAATCGGTAGAATCTCAGGAAAATGAGATTTTCAGTGAAAAATTCCTCCTGAAACGACCTTTATTACAAGCCATTCAATCTGAAAATAATTGCGTGCTGCTGGTTGATGAGATCGATCGTGCCGACGAAGAATTTGAGAGTTACCTCCTCGAAATACTATCAGACTGGCAGATAAGCATCCCTGAATTAGGTACTATACGCGCTAAAAATATACCCCATGTGGTTCTTACAGGAAATCGAACCCGTGAATTATCTGAAGCACTTCGAAGAAGGTGTTTGTATTTGTATATTGATTATCCCAGTTTTGAAAAAGAAGTAGCCATACTAAAAGAAAGGGTTCCTGGCATAAATGAAACTCTCGCAAGACAGATTTCAAGTTTTATGCAAGAGTTAAGGCAAGAGAAAATTGAAAAAATCCCTGGCATAGCCGAAACTATCGACTGGGCAACTTCATTGGCGGAAATGCATTTTGAACACCTCGACAAGGAAATTATAGAATCCACATTGGGAGTTATTCTAAAAGATTGGGAAGATATTAAACAAACGGCTCCCTCTCTGAGTGAACTTCTGGAAAAGGCCAAAGTGAAATTGAAATTGGAGTAATGGAAAGAAAAACAAATCTTGTAGAAAACATCACTTTATTTTGCCGGTTTCTACGAAATGAAGGTTTTCAAATTGGATCATCTCAAGAAATGGACGCTTTGGGTGCATTAGCCTATATCTCTTGGGAAAAACCTGAAAATTTTCGTGAATCATTAAAAATTACCCTCGTAAAAAATTACTGGCAGCATAACCAGTTCGATACACTCTTTTATAAATTTTGGTCCGAATTAAAACGCGCCAACGATTCCAAAGTAAAAAATGTACCTGAAAAAGAATCCAAAAATAAAGCGAAACGGCCCCCTCCCATCGAAGTAATTAAAAACTGGTTACATGGTAATCCTATTGATAAAAGGGAGACCTCCATTTACGATCCCGGCAAAGTAAAAAGGCGCAGGGATTTTTCAATCTTTTCTGAGGAAGATCTAAAAGATTGGCAGGAAGTAATCAGAATTGTAAGAAAAAAAATCTCTGATATCCCCGGCAGACGTCAAATGAGTACCCAAAAATCAGGCAAACTTTTTCTTCGTTCCACTATCAGAACCAATTTGAGAAGAGGTGGTGAACTCATCGAATTAAACTATTTACAAAAAAAACCCAAAAAAGCCAATGTGATTATTTTGGCAGACGTAAGCCGATCAATGGAACTTTACAGCAGGGAGTTATTGAGAATGATGTACAGTTTTCAAAATAGCAATATCAATCTTGAAACATTCGTATTTAGCTCGTCCATTTACCGGATAACTAAAAAACTAAAGGCTGGAAATTTTCGGCAAGCATTGAAATCGATATCTGAATTTGTAGATGAGTGGTCCGGAGGAACCCGGTTGGGTAATTGCCTCAATACTTTCCATAAAAAATACGGCAAACTCCTGGGTAGTGGAAAAACTTATGTGTTTATAGTTAGTGATGGCCTTGACAATGGCGACATAGAACTCTTTGAAAAGGGAATGAAATCAATAAAAAAGAAAAGCAGGAAAATATTTTGGTTTAATCCTCTTGCAAAATCTGCAGAATACACAATTCAAACCAAAGCCATGCAGGTAGCTGGACAATACATCGACTATCTGGTTCCTGCAACCGGAGTCAGTGATTTTAAAAGATTTCTTGGCAATACAAAATGGTGATAAAACAGTTAACCCGGAATATTCATGAGTATTCGTTATGAATAATCTGGGTTAAGGCTGAAAGGCTTTACCGATAGATTTGTCGCGCATAACAATTTTCAAATCTTCAAGAACAACCGGATCTTCAATAGTAGATGGCATAGAAAAGTCCTTTCCGTCGGCTATAAACCTCATCGTTTTTCTTAAAATTTTTCCAGATCTGGTTTTTGGAAGTTTTTTCACAACCGAAGCCTGTTTAAAGTTAGCCACCGGCCCTACTGTTTTCCTAACCATCCTGATAAGTTCCCGCTCCAACTCCTCCTCGGTAGAATGAACCCCTTCCTTTAGAACTACAAAACCTACAGGTATATGTCCCTTGAACTCATCTTCAATTCCCACAACAGCACATTCTGCTATATCAGGGTGTGAAGCCACTACCTCCTCAATATCGGCAGTTGACAACCTATGTCCTGCTACATTAATTACATCATCCGTTCTTCCTGTTATAAAAATATACCCGTCCTCATCTTTGTAACCACCATCACCAGCCAAATAATATCCCTCGTATTGTGAAAGATATGAATCGACAAATCGTTTGTTGTTATTCCAAAGTGTGGGTAAGCATCCTGGAGGAAGTGGTAGTTTTATTACTACAGCCCCTTCTACATTAGGTGCACACTCCTCCCCTTTTTCGTCTAATATTCTAATATCAAACCCACATACAGGTAAAGTAGCCGAACCCGGCTTTACAGGAACTGTACCATACCCCAGAGAACACGAAATCATTGGCCACCCTGATTCACTTTGCCACCAATGATCAATTATATCTATCTCCAGAACCTCCTTGGCCCAGTTATAAGTTGCAACATCACACCTTTCCCCTGCAAGAAACAAGTACCTCAAAGTGGAATTATTATAAATCACATGCTTTTTCCCTTCCGGATCGTCTTTTTTAATAGCTCTGATAGCCGTAGGTGCTGTAAACAATACACTAACCTTGTGATCCTGAATTATTTTCCAGAAAGTGCCTGCATCAGGGGTTTTCACTGGTTTTCCTTCATACAATATGGTAGTACACCCTTGAATTAAAGGAGCATACACTATATAGGAATGCCCTACTACCCATCCTACATCAGAGGCAGCCCAATACACTTCACCGGGATCAACTTTATAAATCCAATCCATACTGTATTTCATTGCTACAGCATGACCACCATTATCTCTTATAATTCCTTTTGGTTTTCCTGTGGTTCCTGAAGTATACAGAATGTACAACGGGTCCGTTGCATCTACCTCCACCCAGGAGGCGGGCTCAGCTTTTTTAATAAGTTCCTGCCAATGGTGATCACGCCCCTCCTGCAAACTTGCCGTTGCAAATGGTCGTTGCCATACCACTACACTTTCAATTTTAAATTGAGCTAAATCGAGCGCTTCATCCACTATAGGTTTATATTGAATAACACGGGCAATCTCAATTCCCCCACTTGCAGTCAACAGCACCTTAGGTTTCGCATCATCAATTCTCAAAGCAAGTTCATTAGCTGCAAATCCACCAAAAACAACCGAATGAACAGCTCCCAAACGTGCACAAGCCATCATACTGAAAACAACTTCAGGAATCATTGGCATATACAATATTACAGTATCTCCTTTTTCAACACCCAGCCCTTTTAGCATTCCTGCTATTCGGGATGTTTCGTCAAGCATCTCACGATAAGTAAATATCTTGTTTGTGTAGGAAACCGGCGACTCATAAATCAACCCGGGTTGATCTCCCCTTCCATTTTCAACATGATAATCAAGCATCAGATAGGAGGTATTTAATTTACCCCCTTTAAACCATCTGTAAAAACCGTTTTCATCTTTTGAAAGCCCCTTTTCAGGCTTCACAAACCACTTTATTTGATCGGCCTGTTCCATCCAAAAACCTTCAGAATCATTGAGACTTTTTAGATAGTCATCTTCATACTTTTTCATAAACATATTGTCTAATGATATTTGCTAAAATTTTACCAAAACCCTTCCTGAAACATCACCTTTTAATATTTTATGAAAATAAGACTCTAAATCCTCGAGTCCAATAACAGTGGCAAGACTATCAAGATTTTTTATTTTCCACTTTCCCGCAAGGTTTTCCCAAATGATTTTTCTTTCATTCATCGGGAAATTGGCCGAATCGATACCTAAAAGATTAATTCCATTCAATATAAAAGGAAAAACGGTGGTAGCAAGCACGGGGGAACTTACCAAGCCACAAGAAGTAACAGCCCCATTGTATTTGCACCCCTTGATTAAGGTTGCGAGGGTATTTCCACCAACAGTATCGAAAGCACCTGCCCATTTGGGCTTAATTAAAGGTTTACTTGAATCTTCATTTACAAATTCCCGGTCCACTACCTGAGATGCACCAAGACTTTTCAAATAATCTGTAGCCTCTTCTTTTCCGGTAGAGGCAATAACTTCATATCCGGCTGCGGCAAGCAATGCAACAGCCATACTGCCCACGCCACCTGTAGCCCCACTAACAGCAATTGGTCCCATTTGTGGTGTTTGCCCAATTTTTTCCAATTTATACAGGCCAATTCCAGCTGTAATACCCGCCGTTCCGAGTATCATACTCCTTTTAAGGTCTAATCCTTCAGGTAAAGGTACCACCCACGCAGCCGGTACTCTTATATATTCGGAAAATCCCCCATCCGTATTCATTCCAAAATCAAAGCTGGTAACAATAACCTGGTCACCTATTTTGAAGCTATCGTTTTTGCTATCTGCTACTACCCCGGCGGCGTCGATCCCCGGAGTATGTGGGTAATTTCTGGTCACCC
>JAOUKG010000104.1 GCA_029882725.1 Cyclobacteriaceae bacterium | reverse complement strand
GGCTCCATTTCCAGCAAACCCAGTTCTTTAATACCGGGGGTATCTATTACTCTGGTATTTTCAGAAAGAAAAAACATCTCAGCAAAGGTGGTGGTATGCTTACCCTTATCTGAAAAGGTAGAAATCTCGTCTGTTTTTTGATTAATATCGATGTCGAGCATATTCAGAAGGGTAGATTTTCCCACACCGGAATGCCCCGATACAAGACTGGTTTTGCCTTCCAATTCTGCTCTGAATTCTTCAATCCCTTCCCCGGTAAGGGCTGAGGTAATCAAGCATTTAACTCCTATATTCTGATAAATTTCAAGATATCTCGCCAGTAATACTTGTTCTTTCTCTCCTATCAGATCCGATTTATTAATGATAAGCAGTTGGGGGATTCTAAAAGCCTCGGCACTGATTAAAAACCGGTCTATAAATCCATAACTGGTTCTCGGCGAACTTAAGGTGGCGATCAAAATGGCCTGATCAAGGTTGGTTGCCAGAATGTGCCCCTGACCTCTTTTTTTTACAGACTGCCTGATGATGTAATTTTTTCTATCTGAAATCTGATTGATAACGTAGGGGTATTCATTACTTATTACCACATTATCCCCCACAGCCACAGGGTTGGTGATGCGCTTATCTTCCAAACGAAATTTGCCGCGGATAGTACATTCATAATCCTTCCCATCTTCAGCTTTTACCGAATACCATGAGCCCGTTGATTTGGTTACCAGTCCTTTCATCCTTATAATACTTTCAAAATGTGTTGTAAAATTATGGCTGTAGCTCCGGTATTGTTTTTAACAAAGTCTTTCACCTCTTTTGCTGTTTCCTTTCTTTTTTCTTCATCAAAGAATGGGATTATGGCATGCTCTAATTCCATTTTATCTTCAATTGGAAATGCCCCGTTTAATTGTATTAAATCTATAGCTTCTTTGAATTTTTTGTAATTTTTATTTCCAAAAAAAATGGGCATTCCGTAACACGCTGCTTCAAGAATATTATGCAGACCCTGGCCAAAGGCTCCCCCTACGTAGGCAAAATGCCCATAACGGTAAATTCTGGAAAGTAAACCAATAGAGTCCACAATAAGTATTTGGGCATCCATATCCTTCTTTTCATCAAAGGCTGATAATCGCACAGCCTCCCGCCCCAACTTATTCACAAGTACCTGAATGCATTTGGCTGTTATTTCATGAGGTGCAATAATAAATTTTACCTGGCCTTTGTAACTTTCGATGATTGGGAATAAAACATGCATATCTTCATCCCAGGTACTTCCAATCACAAAGATTTTATGATTTCCGCAAAACTTTTCAATTTCGGGCAAGTCTGTTTTTTGTTCACTAATAGCATATACTCTATCGTAACGTGTATCACCAGCCATCATGACCTGGCTAATTCCTTTTTCCCTGAGTAAATTCAGACTTTTTCCATCTTGTGTAAAGATCATTTGGAACATCCTTAGCCGACGTAAAAAAGGTTTTCCGTAGCTTTTGAAGAATATCTGTTCCTTCCTGAAAATGGCCGAAACGGAGAAAGCAGGAATATTTTTTCTCTGAAGTTCTTTTAGAAAATTAAACCAGAATTCATATTTCACAAAAATGGCCAGATCGGGTTTATATAATGTTATAAACCTTTTCGCATTTTCGGGAGTGTCGAGAGGCAAGTAGCATACTACATCGGCAAGCGCATAATTTTTTCTTATTTCATACCCTGAAGGGGAAAAGAAACTGACTATAACATACAGGTTTTTATTTGAAAGATTCTTTTTTAATTCTTCAATGAGTGGTAGGGCTTGTTCAAATTCTCCAAGCGAAGCACAGTGAAACCATACCCTCTTTTGATTTTCAGCAAAAGCCGGTAAAGGCAAAGGTATTTTTCTCCCTTCTATAAATAGTTTGGCCTTTTTATTGAAAAAAGAAGCCAGTTTTATAGCTACTCCGTATAAAAAGATGGAAGTGTTATAGAGAATTTGGAACATTACTTTTTATTGAACCTAGGTGTAATCATTATAAGTCCGTTTTACTGTTTCAAATATACGAATGTTTAAACCAATACCTTTTGTCTTTCACGATTGAAATGCAATTTTGTCCTCCTCTTCTTTTTCCTTGAGGCCTTTCGGTGGCTTTCTCATAAAGGAATTCCCACAGAAAATATACGTTGTATTTGAGAAGTTTAACTTTATTATCACATATATGATAGTGTATTAATTAATCTATTCATTAAACATATTTAATTGCACCTTAAATAGTTTGTAATAAGCATTAAATACATTTTAAATATATTTTTTTAACAAAATTTTATATAATAAATTATATTATTGTTTGTTGAAATAAAATGTTTTGTTTAATATTTGCAAAACAATATTTTTTATTCATTTAAATACATTATTATGAAAAAATTTCAATTCAATTCAATTCAATTCAATTCAATTCACTAGTATTTATTTTTTATGTAGTGATATTGGTATCATGTAGTGAACAAGTTTCAGTAAGTGAAACCCAAATAGAAAATTTGGATAATGTGGATGTTATTGGTAAAGTAGAAGTAAAAGACGGTTTACTTCACTTTTCAAGCCCTGAATTTTACAAAACAGAGAGCAAACGGATAAATGCACTTAGCGAAAAGGAGTATACAGATTGGATGAATTCCATAGACTTTACTTCATACGAATCAGAATATTACAGGCTTTCCAATGTGTTAAATGAAATAACTGTAGAAACTGAGTTTTACTCCTTAATTGAAAAGAATAAGGACATTTTGAAAATCGACAATGAAACGGTTATGCCCGTTAATGATCTTTCCATATATTCAAGGTTTGCCAACAGAGAGGGGATGTTTTATGTTTCTGATGCATTGTATGTTATAAGCCTTGATAAGATGATACTCATTGACAAGGGAACTCCTCAGAGAGTCCTTTCAATGGATTTGAAAAATGTAATTACGGATTTAAATTCAGGTGTACTTGTCCAACAGTTTAACTATTCAAATAATTCATTATTGGGCGGAAGAGTTGAGTCTTGTGGACCTATCCAAAGCACATGGTCTGATAACGGAGGTAATATAACAATAGTTGATGGTGATAGAAAAGTAAATTTTACTATGCTGAGCGATATAAATACAACTATTTGTTGTTACGATTTATATGGGAATCCAATTTATACTTATCAATATTACGTTCGAGTATATATTTATGCATATAAGAAAAATTGGTTGGGGAAATGGGTATCATACAATACCAATATATACTTTGAAAATGGAGGATTTAATATAAATGTCCCACAAATTACAGGTTCAGATACTTCGGGTAATAGTACATTTATTTATGTGCCATTTGAAATAGAAAATCTTTCTGGCTCAAGAAGTGAGGGGCCTTCCCTTATTATAACTTACTATCCTGGTGATTGTCCAAAGGGAAATGTTCCATATTTCCCAATATTTCAGAAAGTCAAAGGAGACGCCACATCAAGGGGCACTGGTACCAATTATGCTCATATATATTGTTGGTAAGCGTATAAAATCAGCAAAGAGGCATTTGTTACCTAATAATATTTATGTAATAAGTTGCCTTTTTACTGATTTTTTAATTATTTTTTTAAATTAACAAGTCAAATGAAAAGATATTTATTTTTTTCCTTTTTGCTCTTTTGTAGCATCGGTAGCTACAGTCAGCACAAGTTGGATTTTTCCCTATACGGTGGAAAAAGTGTTATTCAAAAAAAAGATGTATGGGAAACTGGGCAAATTAGTTTCATGTATGATGGAAATACTTACACAAATAGTTATTGCTATGAGGTGGGAAGTACCTACAGTTATGGTTTTAAAAAATACCTAAAACCTTATGTGGGCATTTCATTTATAAGCCTTTCAACAATTAACAATTATATTCCACCGCCATCAAGTCCTGATCCTACAAATTCGTGGACATATAAATTTTACTATTTGGGTATTCCCTTAGGTATAAGTTCAACTATTTATAAAGGTTTAAATGTTTATGTAGGATATGTTAATCGAATCAGGTTACCCATTCAAGGCCCTTTAAACCAAGCTTTTTTTGAAATGGACTACCAAGGTACTTATTCAGAGCACAGCCTTAGTCTCGGTGCAAGTTATAGTTATAAAGATTTCTCTTTAGGTTTTAAATACATGAAATCATTGACCCCTGTAAAAAAATCTGTACTATGGAAAGATCTTGCTACTGATCATTATTTTCGTTCCTTTCAAGTCGGCCTTTCATACAGTGTTTTTTCATCAAAAGAAAAATCTTAGTATTTATTTTAATATAATTTATGTTGAAGTATCTAATTCAGCTTATAGTAAAGCAGGGCCTAACAGTGGCCTTGCTTTTACTTACCATAACTTCTTTTTCACAAGGCAATAAAATTCGTGTTTTTGGAAATGTCACCGAAAAGGATTCGGGCAAGCCTCTTCTGTTTGCACATTGCTATGTTCAGGAAACAAGGCAGGGCAGTTATACCAACAAAGACGGGCATTTCAATATTTCCACACCTTCCAAGGACACACTCACCCTGGTGGTTTCCTACGTAGGCTATAAAACCTTTAGTCAAAAGATATTTCCAAAGGGTTCAGACGTGGTGGTTAATCCCCAAATGGAAACAAACATTCTCGACGAAGTGGTAATTCAATACAACGAAGAGCCTCAGTATTTACAAACCCTCACAGGAAAAACGACCATTACCTCCGGAAGGATAAGCGATATCCCCTCGGCCACGGGAATCCCGGATATCATGAAGGCTGTAACCTTTCTACCGGGTTTTTCCAATGGAAAAGAGGGTACTTCCCACCTTTATGTACGGGGCGGAAATCGCGACGGAAATCTAATGCTTGTAGACGAAGCCCCGGTTTATACCGCCACTCATTTTACAGGATTGATGTCCACTTTCAACAATGATATGATTAGGGATTTGGATATCTATAAGGGTGGCTACCCCTCACGATACGGTGGCCGCTTGTCTTCTGTTATGGATATTCATATTAAAGAAGGTGATTACAAACAAAAAAAAGGATACTTTAATATAGGCATTGTTACAGCAGGAGGTTTGGTTGAAGGCCCTATAAAAAAAGAGGTTTCTTCTTATATATTCTCTTTAAGGAGTTCCCTTACAGACCTATACATGGCTCCTATGACAATTTTATCGGGAACAGAAAATGGACATAGTTTTTTTGGGTTTTACGATATCAATGCCAAAGTAACCCATAAAACCAAAAATGGAGGTAAGTTTTACCTCAGTTTTTACAACAATCGCGACAGGGTAACTACTAAAAACTCCTATCCTTTTCCTAATATGCCCGACGATTATTATAAAGTGCATTTGAAAAACAGGACGTTAACGGCTAGTTATAATCAAAAATTGGGCAGAAAAATGTACTTGGAAAACTATTTAATTTATTCAAGTTATGGAAAAAAAATAATCACTGAGTATAGTTATTCACCAGACTCTTTAATTTCTTATTATCAAGCCGATTCCAAACTAAATGATAATATCTGGAAGTCACGGCTGAGTTTCTTTTTCAATAGGCATCAAATTGTTACTGGATTTGATATGCATTATAAAGTTTTTTTGCCGGGAAAAACCTTGAACATTAACACAGCCCTACCCGATAGCATTTCTACACAACTCAATAATCCTTCACCCCAAACGGTAGTTGAAGTTTCGCCCTATGTGGAAGATGAATTTCGAATCAATCAAAATTTGCGTCTCAACATGGGGGTCAGAATACCGGTGGCTCGTATGAAAGATACTACTTTTGTTCTTTTTGAACCCAGAGCTTCCTTACGTTGGTTATTTACCGAAAACATGTCCCTGAAGTTGGGCTATTCACAAATGAACCAATTCAGTCATAGCATAACCAGCTCCAATAATTCCGCAGACCATGAAGTATGGATCATGGCCGATAAAACAAAGCCCCCGCAACATTCCAATGAAATTTCCTTGGGGCTTTTTGGAAAGACCAAAACGGACTTTGACTATGGGGCAGAAGTCTATTACAAAAAGATGTCCAACTTAATAGAATACAGCACTACCAGCTACAACAGCTTTACACAAATGAAGGAATTGGATCTCTATCTGGAAACAGGCGGCACCGGGGAGTCTTACGGACTTGAAGTGCTTATGCAAAAACCATTTCGATGGGGGTTTTCTTCCCTTGCCTATACTTTGTCATGGACCAACAGAACTTTTGAAAATATCAACTTCGCAAAAACATATCCATTCATTTACGACAGAAGGCACATTATCAATTGGGTGGGTAAAATTGAGCTAAATACCTATTGGACGTTTACATACAATTGGAATTTCAGTTCCGGGCATTCCACGAATCTTCCAATTGCTTTTGTCAAGGATTCTGATTTGGTCACGGGAGGGTATTATGTCTTTGGAGAGTTGAATTCGAAGAAACTCCCACCTTATCACAGGTTGGATATTTCTTTCAGAAAAGACTTCCTTACGAAGAAAAAACAAAGAAACAGCTATTTTTCGATGGGCTTGTTCAATGCCTACTTGCGGAAAAACCCCATCCAGGTGTACTTTAGCCCGGGACTTACTGGCAACAAAGCTATAAAATTGACTACTTTTTACGTTATACCTTCAATATCTTATGGGATCAAATTTTAAATTCTTGTCGAAATACTTGAAAATATCTGTTATGGGTATGGTATTGATGTTTATCATGATGGCTTGTGTAGATTCTGAGTTTGATTATGAACTGGAGTATGCCGGAGACAGAATAGTTATTTTGGGCTATATAAATAATGAGGGAAACACCCATTTATTAATTAAAAAGTCCCTACATCCCCAAAACCCCAACGGAGATGACCTCATAATCAATGCTACCGTTGATTTATATGAGGACAATGTGATGTTGACCTCATTGACGGAACTTGACTCTGGCAGATTTTTTCTTCCCTTAGGAATGCCCCTTACCCCCGGACGTAGTTACCATGTATATGCCACTGCACCCAATTTGCCGGATGCATGGTCGCGTCCTCAAGTGTTGCCAAATATCGTTTGTTTCGATACGGTTTATTATGCCCCTTTTGAAATTGAACCTTATAAATTTTTGTCAAAATTTTGTATATCAGATCCTGTTGACGTTCAAAATTACTATTACACTAAGCGTAAATCCTTTTTAAATGGAGTGGAAAGTACAGGGTTCAATGCTTATTATGATGCAATACCTTACTCAAACATCATTACTGAAGATTTGATACAACAAGGTTCTACATACTGTGGGATCGAAGGCCTATATCCCTATAGCACCACAGATAGTGTTGCCATTGAATTGCTGAACCTTACGAGGGATATGTATGAATTTGGATTGAGCTATGACCAATACGATTTCACCAGAGGTGATGCCTTTCTGAACATCATGCCCATTTACTCGAATATTGAAAATGGATATGGCTTTTTTGGTATTTACTCTTCGTGTTGGGATGGATATCCTGTGCCTTGAGTTAATCTCCGCCCCGCTAGTCAGGTTACCCCGCAGTTATTTCCCCACTTCCCACATGAATTGAACCCAAATAATCCCATTTAATTTTTATATTTGCCCGGTAGATTCCATTTTCTGCACCTCACTTAAAAGAATGTGGAAATATGTTTTTACATAATCTAAAGGCTTTTAGTATGAAAAAATCCGTTTTTACAGTCATAATTACCATTATTATAACTATTAATGGGTATTCTCAACAGTTTGGAAACATAACTGCTATCGATAACCTTCT
>JAOUKG010000103.1 GCA_029882725.1 Cyclobacteriaceae bacterium | reverse complement strand
TCGAATCTCAATCATTTAAGAAGCTGTTCAAACAAATGAAGCCGTTGCACCTGTTGGTTTAGTGCTGTTGAAAAAGGAGACTGAAAAAATCAAAAATTTGTAAATGCCCGGGCCATTAATTCTTGCTCTGTATTGGAAATACCATACTTCTTAGCATTATTTTTCCATGTTGAAACAACGCCTTTGATTGTCTCTATTGTTTTCAATGCTTGTTTTTCCGTTAATCTGAAATATTCACAAACATGTAAAGGCAAATCTAAATCCAGCGAATTATCATTTTCTGAAATATTCAAGCTAAGCCCCTTTCCTGATTCATTTGGGTTAATATCGTAGGCAGGAGATAAACTCCACCCCCTGTCAGTTAAGATAAAACCATGATTTCTTAAATGGTCATCTGTATTAGAAACACAAATACTAAATACTATTCTTCGAAAAAGTTCTTCCAGATCCTCTTTTACATTGGATCCATTATTTGTGATGAATTCTACAAGTTCAAGATAACTTATTCCTTGCTGATAATTTTCACCATCAGAGTAGCCTAGCATCGTCATAGCTGAGGCAAAATGGATTCTTTCTCCCTTTTCTGTACGGTCAAATCGTTTGGTTAAAAAAGTATGGTGTTTACTTGAATATTTTTGAGCTTGTGATCTCGCCATGTTGATACCAGATGCAATGGCTAAATCATAAGTAACCTTTTCCCAAGCTCCCATATCTGATTGGTCATTTCTACTAGGGAATTTCGCAATCCATAAATTCCCATTTTCATCTAAAACACTTGCTTTTGGTCGTGCGCCACCCAAAGATGAGCCAGGGGCAATCAACATACCTAACCACTTTTCATACGCCGGATCATTTACACTATCCTTTTCCTCTATCTTTAAGCTGATTTGTTCTAATTCTCTGATGGACGTCCATGGTGGTGTTGCCCGTAAATTATTATCATTTAGAAAATTACCCTCTAAATCTGTTTTAAAACGAAGTGCTCCCATTCTCTGACCATCGTAAACTCCTAAAAGGTAATCTGTTTGAAACAAACTAACTTCTTTTCTTTTTTCTAATCGAGCCATTAACGCCTCTCTCCTTCGCATTAATACTTGTCCCCATCTATCGGGTGATGAATCCAAAAATAGACCGAAGTTTGGCTTTTCATCATTCAGATAATGTTTACCAGAATACAGCTCCAGATCAGGATCCAACTGCATGGCATATTTAGATTTCAACCAATCATCATCATACTCGAACGAAAAAATTTCTTTTCCTTTTAACCTCTCTGAAATTAATATTCCCATCAAGGTAGGTTTACCAATTTCTCGCCAGTCTGCAAATACGTAGATTCTTTGTTTCGTCTCCTTGCTGCTCATGATTGATGCTTTCGTTTTGGAGCTCTTTCTTTTACCATAAGGTTGGCATCTTGTAGTTTACGACCTAATATATCGTCTTTTGCCAGTAACAGTAAATCTTTTTCTACTCCTAAGACCTTAAGTACATTCAAGTAATTTCCTATACTTACTCCTGCATGCCCTTTCTCTATTTTTATAAGTGTAGAGCGTGCAATTCCTGCCCGTTCAGAAACTTGCTCACTACTGAGTTTACGCCTCAATCGAGCTAGTTTAATATTCTCACCTACCTCTGAAAGTAGTTGCTGGATTTTGGGTAATAATACAGGAGATTTATTTGCCATAATGAATCATTATTAATGCAAATATAACCGATTTTGATTTATTAATACTACATTATATAGACTAATTTTAACAATAATGCCTTAAAATTGGAATCAACTTTCGATTGAATATATTTTCAGGAAACTCCTTTTGAAGGTCTTCCCTAATAGCAAAGAGTAAACTGCTGGATGGTTTGGTAGAAATCCCCACTTTACGAAACCTTTCGAAGGTTCGAAACCTTCGAAAGGTTCGTAAGTTCGGGCTTTACAATCAAATTATCCATTTATAAACAATTATTTTTCCCGAAACGGAAATTTGGATTTACAGGATTGTGGGATGAACAGGATGTTGGTATGGGAAGATTATGTTAGGGAATCGGGGAATCGAATCACCTCCATTTAAAAAGCTGTTCAAACCAATGAAGTAGTTGCACGCAGGCAACAATAGTTAAACTAAGTTCTACCCGGTTTAACTATTGTTGCCTACGTTTGCATAGAGTTTCGCCATAAGGTGGGCATGCTCATCGTAAGCAGATTCAAATAGATCAACTGCTCTTTGCTCGCCTACAATCTTTCCGCTACTCAATACTTTCGGGGATTTCCCGTTTTCATGAAGGATTTTGGCCACTTCCGCTTTAATGCAATTGACCAAAAGTACACCTCCTAAAGTAGAACCAGGAGCTACAGGAGTATCCAATCCATCGAGATAAATCATGGCATCACCCAAAGGAGCCCCGGTATCCAAAACGTAATCGGCAAAGTCTGTCAATTTTTTCCCATCTGCTTTTTTGGATGTACTTCCCTCCAAATGCAACTTACTCACCAAAGCAACTACTTTAATATTTCTTTTCTGAAATTCCTCTGCCATTTCTATGGGAACTACATTGCACCCACTTGAGGAAATTACCAAAGCAGTGTCTTGTGGGCTGGTATCAAAATTTCTTAAGATACGAGTTGCCAGTCCGGGTACATTTTCCAAAAACATGGCCTGACGTTGTCCGTTTGCGCCAACTACCAGATTATGGAAGGACAGGGAAAGTTCTACAATGGGATTAAATCCGGGGAATGAACCATAGCGTGGCCACATTTCCTCCACCATAATACGGCTGTGCCCTGACCCAAACAAATGCACCAATCTGCCATCTAAAATAGATTTAGCAAATAATTGGGCAACTTGCTGAATTGTGGATTCTTGTTCTGATACTACGGAAATGATGTCTTTTCCTTTTTCTAAGTATTGTTTTGTTACGCTCATTTTCTTTATAATAAATTATTTTTAGCAAAATAGGCAGCACCAATAGCTCCTGCATATTCCCCATGTTTTGCGGTTGTTATTTTTGTACTTTGATTGCCTGGCCTCCATTCATAGCGGTTCATAAAATCTTGAAGAGGGCCCATTAAATCTTCTTTTGCCCCGGCCGTAATACCACCACCCAGCACAATAAGTTCCGGTGACAGAATATTGGTTAAAGAAGCCAGGGCCACCGCTAGTTTTTCAACAGATTGAAGCCACCATTTAGCAGCCCTCAGGTCACCATTCCGGTAGGAATCCACCAACTCATGAACACTTTTGAAAGTGCCCTCTGTCCTTTCCAAAATTGAAAAATTACCTACCGCATGCTCTAAACTTCCGGGCATATTGGTCATAGTAGGGGCTCCATGCAGATCAACCGTCATGTGACCTACATGGCCGGCTCGTTGCAAATTTCCCTGATAAAGGTTTCCATTGATAATGATACCACCACCCACACCAGTTCCTAAGGTGAGCATGAGCATGTGTTGTATTTCTGGTTTGTAAAAGGTCTCATATTCGGCAAGGCAGGCAGAATGCCCGTCGTTCAATACACGAATTTCCCTGTTGAGTTCTGCAGACCAGTCGAAATTTTCAATTCCCTGTAATCGCTTTGGCATGTGTAATGTCATGCGGTTGTTTTTATCCACCAAACCAGGAGCGGAAATAACACATTTTAAAAGCTCAGAATTTCCATTTGCATATTTTTGTGTGTTTTCCAATATCTGTGAGATAATTTTTCTTTTCCACAATTGGGCCTCCCCATCCTCGGTAGGAAATTCATTTTGATCCAATATTTGCCCCTCATTATTGAGGATAATGGTTTTAATTTTGGTTCCCCCTATGTCAATTCCTAAGAAGTATGTTTCCATAATAATGTCCCTTATCAATACTGCCCTTCACTAATACTCCAGCCGCCATCCACAGCCAACATCTGACCAGTAATAAATTTTGAATCGGGGTGTAAAAACATAAGCACCGCATTGTTAATATCTTCGGGCAATCCGGCGCGCCCTCCGTCAATAGGTTGTTTGGTTTTTAGGAATTTCAGAATTTGCTCATCCTCTGCTGCCCGTTGAGCCATAGGAGTAATAAACAGGCTGGGAGCGATGACATTCACACGTATATTTTGATCGGCATAATAAGCTGCAACAGATTTTGAAAACCCGATGACTGCTGATTTAGCGGCTGCATATGCGTGAGTTACAAAATACTTTGGAGAAGGAGAAAAACCCAACACAGACCCCATATTCAAAATGGCACCCTCTTTTTTATGTTCGAGAAAATAGTTTACCATGGCCTGATTTGAAAGCATCAAAGATGTCAGGTTTAACTCCATGGTCTTGTTCCAGCCTTCCAATGTAATTTTATCGAGAGGCCCATCGCCCCATTTACGACCACTTCCACCAGCCACATGAAACAGTCCGTTGATATTACCAAAGGCATCATGTGCCAACTTAATGGCCATTTCTATAGTCCAGGGATCGGTTGCATCGCCACTTAGAGAAATAGCATCTTTTCCCAAAAGCTCCCCGGCATTTTTGCAACTTTCCGGGTTTCGTCCTATTACCACTACATTGGCTCCATGTGTTTTCAATGCTATGGCGGCGGCAAGGCCCATACCCGTTGTGCCCCCCATGATTATGTATGTTGTATTTTTAAAATCCATATTCTGTTGGCTATTGGTAAAAATATACGAATCACCCTGCAGGGACGACATATACAACGACGCCAAGCATGGTGTCGTTACCGTGGGTTTTTTGTTATTTTTTGGCTTATTTCACCAGTTTCTTTATTTCTCAGTATTACGGTTATGTCGCCATTGGGCAATATTTCTTCCTTAATGAGGTAATGATTTTCGTCGTAGGATTTCCAATTTTTGTTATCCTCTTCGGGCTCATCTCCCCGCCAATCTTCCAGGATTACCGGCTCCCAAATTTTGCTTTTTGCCGATTTAAATGCTGCATCCAAAATAGCATTTACCACATAGCCATCGTAAAAAGTTTCCAGAGGTTCCCTTTTTTCCTCGATGGCAGAAAACATGTCGGTAAACATGTGCGGGTAGCCAAGTTCATGCGCTTCATCGCCTACAGGAAATAACCAACCCGTATTGGATTCTGCTTTTTCGGCCACATACCCTTCACCACCTTTTCCTGTAGTGAACATTTCAAACCCCGTACGCAAGAAGCTATTTAGCCAAATAGTACCTTCAGTACCCATCACTTCGTCTCGAAGGTCCATTCCTCCACGAAACGTCCAGCTTACTTCAAATTGCCCAATAGCACCATTGGCATATTTAACGAGTCCGATGGCATGATCTTCGGCATCAATGGGATGTACCTGTGTATCTGCCCAGCACATCACTTCCATCGGTTTTATGTTTTTACCTATGAAATTACGACCAATTTCCACGCAATGGCAACCGAGGTCGATAATAGCACCACCTCCTGATTTTTCCTTATCCCAAAACCAATCGCTATGCGGACCGGGGTGTGCCTCGCGGGATTTCGTCCATAACACCTTTCCAAGGTCACCACGCTTCACGCTTTCTACCGATTTCAGGAATTTCGGTGTATAGCAAAGATCTTCCAGATACCCTGCAAAGATTCCGGCTTCTTCGACCATATCGAGCATCCGTTTTGCTTCTGCCGCCGTTCTTCCCAAAGGCTTGGTGCATATCACATGTTTTTTGGCCTTTACACATTCACGTACAGCAGTTTCGTGCAAATGATTTGGTAAAGAGATTAAAACCACGTCAACATCGGGGTGGGCAATAGCTTCCACCATGGAAGTACTGTAATGCTCCAGCCCGTAGTCATCAGCAAAACGTTTTGCATTGTCACTATTTCGGGAATAGACCATTACAATATGATCTTTGCGTCTTTGTGCGTGTAGTGATTCGGCGTAAAAGCGGGCTATGAAACCCGAGCCCAGCATGGCAATTTTCATTTTTATTTATTTTAAATTTTTATATTTCCTCTCATGTTAATTTTGGTAAAATTCCTTGGTTCTATCTTCCGGAAGATTACTCTATGTAAATTACCATCCAAATGTACTTCGTACAAATTCCCTACTCATTTTCCAGTCTTCTTTTAATTCATTTTCGGGAGTAAAATCATTGGGGAAGGCCAATTCAATGGCTGCCTGTCCACTAAAATTTTTAGCTTTCAAAGCTGCGGCAATGGGTGTGAAATCGGTGTCGCCCTGCCCCACATACTCCGACCAGGTACCGTCTTTGTACTGATCACGTATATGTAAATACACAATTTGTTCTCCATAGGCATTGATAAAATCCACAGGATCAACACCACCACGGATCAACCAATTCAGGTCGGGACCGAGTTTAAAATCGGGAATTCTAGCCAAGGTGCCTTTGAGGTCGTGCATATCATTTTCCACTTCATACGTATGATTATGCAGATTGGGCACAATGCCATTGTCTTCGCATATTTGTTTAATTTTCTTAAGAAGTTCGGCCTGTGCATCGAGGTCACTTTCGGTTTTAAGACCGTCTTTACCCCCCACTGAAATACCAAAAGTTGTTCCACCTACCTGTGCCAATCGAGAAACAACGAGCTGTATGTCTTCCATTATTTTAGAATGATGGCCGGGATCCCACATGTTGAAACCTACCCCATAGGAAGATCCTGAAACAGGCAGATTGTGTTTTTTTATCAATTCATTTATTCGATCCACAGAATCATCGTGACGCAGTTGTCCCTCCATGATTTCCAGTCCGTCTATACCGGCATAGCTCAGATCTGAAAATATAGTATCCAGAACCGGGGTGGCATCCCAATGGGGAGGAAATTTACTTGCATAAACCCAAAGGTGGGCATTTACAGGAACCGTTTTATTGGCAGTACTGCATGATGTAATCGATGACATGAGCATACCGGGTACAAGCAATGAAGCGGCAGTTCCAATACTCGATTTTTTAATAAAATCCCTTCGGTCGATGTTATTTTTAGTATTCATAAGCGTAGATTTTTCGGGTTATTTAATAAAATCATAAACCGGGTTAAAGGTAATGAATCAAATATAAATATTTAGTTTACATTATGTGAAAGGATGATAAGAGGTTGGGAATTATCCACCTAAATGTAAAATAAGTTGAGGTGAGAGGATAGAGAGGCGACAAATACTTTTAAATTAAACCTGGAATATTCAATTAGGTTTATCGTGAGCATTCTATTATAATCTAAAGTACCGATCAAATTTTACGAACCTTTCGAAGGTTTGGAACCTTCGAAAGGTTTCGTAAATTTCGGTAATTATTAACAAAACAACCGTTTATAAACGTTTATATCCGTTTCAATTTTACTCGGTTAATACCGTTAAATTAACTGTTTAGTTTAAAGAGTAATTGTTTTAATCCGGTTTTTCATGAGGATTCGTCATGAAAGCCCAAACACCAAAAAAGTTGTTAGTTTTCGATGATTTTGGTACAGGTTGCTCTTCGTAAATTCCTACATAACTGGATAGAATTTAATCTGGTTATTCAACTGCATCTACTTTAAATTTCAGGTCAGTTAATTCATTAGCAGGATCAAGTAAATAAAAACCAATATCATCTGAACCTTGAGATGTATTTGTGAGAACTACAACCCCTTTCCCTGTTTCTTTTACAAAACCGACGAAAGTGCGATAACCTCCCGTTCCACCATTATGCCAAATTATATCACCACTCTCTCCTTTCTTAATATGCCATCCCATTGCTACAGACATTTCACCGGCCATACTATGCCTTTTCTTGTGAGATAGCTCCATTGCTGTGGTTAATG
>JAOUKG010000102.1 GCA_029882725.1 Cyclobacteriaceae bacterium | reverse complement strand
GGATCGTTAGGATTACGGTGAAGAATTAAAACAGTATCAGAATTATCTCTGAACTTCATCTGCTGCTCCTGTAGTTTTTCAGCACGTTCTTCCTTCTTTAGTTTAGGGGATGAACCTATTAGTATCTGCATTCATATTTATTGTCAATAATTTATACTATAGATTGATATTTGAAGTAATTGTTATGACAATATTATTGTTGATTTTTGATGAGCTTCGGAATTTTACAATAATATCTGCCGTACTTGCTGTTTTAATAAATCATTTTATTATTTCAAAGAAATATGAAAAAATGAGCTAAAATCGTGTTCTGTGGTTATATGTTGAGAGAATGAGAAAGATAATAATTGTAAACAATATATTTAGGGATTTGAACAATGCCGATTACTTTTATTTGAGTTGTTTTATTCCTGAATTTGAGGTGAAGAAATCTGATATTATTCTTTTTGATGAGTTAAGTAGTATGCATGTTCTTAATATTGAATTGCATCAAACTAATGATCGAGATTATATACTTCATGTAAAATTTAACAGAACATTCAATAGTAAATATTATACAAACCTTAATGTTAAACGTTCGGTAATTATAAAAAGAGAAAACTGAGATATTATGAAAAGTAAAAATGTTTTTGTTATGGTGTCATTGTTCTTCTTTTCCTTTTTTGGAATTTATTCTTGTGATGCTGTAAATGGTTATGAAATTTTAAATTCCACGAACGAGGAATTGTTTCTTTATACTGGTAAAAAGTATTATTATGATTTAGATTTGAAAGAAATTGTATTTGTTGCAAGAGATTTGAGTTTTTATAAATTAGTACCACAAAAATAATATATATTTTTTTCTGGGATAAATGAATTGAATCTTCCGGAAATACTAATAGATACAGCAATAATAATGAACAACAAAGGGGATACGATTGTCAAGTTTTTTATTAAGGATGAAATATTGGAGTATTATTCCGATAACAAGGTGTTGGAGATAGAGTAATGATAATGAAACGAATAGGGAGGTATATAAAATCAATAATTATAATACTGGCATTTTGTTTAATACTTGTTAAACTCTTTAATGATTATCGGGAAAAAAAGAGATTGAAAAATATAAATCTGAAACAATTGGTGAAATTATTGATTGTTATGATGTGGGAGTTGAATCAACGTATATAACATATAACTATAAGGTGCAGGGTACAACATATGAAGAAACTACAAGTATAAGTATTTTTCGAAGAATGGGGGAATGCAATATAATAGGACAGAAATTCAAAGTATATTATTCTGAAAAAAATCCAGAAAAGAGTATTATTGATTTAGATGAGGAAATTGAATAAATCTTAATTTTCACTTAAATAGACATGCTCTTTATGGGAAGGGAAAAGCTCTCTGACAGCTTGGATATCCATGCCTAACAACTCGTTTGCAGTATAATCGGAAGATTTTAGCCAATTGATGTACTGGTTAATGGTGTTTCTGGAGATGCCCAATATCTCGGCAATATTGCGGTTGCTGAGACCATCGGTATATAATGTGAATATTTGTTTAATGTCCATAGGATCAAGGGTATTTGCCATATCGTTTTTATTTCGATATAGCAGGTTAAACTTGATCTTTCAAAGTGGCACAAATCGAACCGAAACCAGAGGTCTTCTATCCTGTAAAAATGGCACAAATCGAACCGAAAAATAATGGCTAATTTGTGGCACGGTTTAAACCGAAATAGGTGGCACGGTCAGACCGAAATGCCTGGCACAAATCAAACCGTAATATCCACTTTAGGGACATTGAAATTTTGGAAGTTATTGACACAAAGAAGAATTGGTACCTCAGGAAACAATTTTGTTTAAAAAATGTCTACACCAATCTATCACAATTAATATTTGATCCTCAAAAGCCCAAAAATATTTCTCTTGCAGCTTTTAAGTGGAAAATCCGGCCATAGTGTCCACCCCATTCCGGTTTAAAGTGTCCACCTGATTCCGGAGGAAAGTATCCACCCCAATCCGGGGCAATGTATCCAGTTTCAATATATAACTTTTCAAAGATTTGCTCACCTATCTTCGGTCAAAAACAGACAGAAGACATGGCTAATAACCCATTAGATATGAGCAAGATCAGAGAGATATTACAGTTGGCAGAACAAGGGAAAAGTATATCATTTATATCCCGGTATTTAAATGTTCACCGCAAGACCATTCGTAAATATTTAAACGAAAAGGAACTACTCAACCTTCCCAATGAAGAACTATTATCGAAGGATGATCTGGAGCTTGATGAACTGTTTTTTGGCAAGAACACTCCACAACTATCCGAGCACTTAAAGCAGTTATATGCCTATTTTCCCCACGTGGAGAAACAGTTAAAAAGGCCTGGCATAACCAAATACCGGATGTGGCAAGAGTACAAGTTAATGTATCCCAATGGTGTACAGACTTCCCAGTTTTGCGAGCATTATAACCGTTGGAGCGCTAAGGTCAACCCGGTGATGCGCATGGTACACAAAGTAGGAGATAAGCTATATGTGGATTATGCAGGCAAGAAGCTGTCCATTGTGGACAAAGGTACCGGAGAGGTAAAAGAGGTACAGTTTTTTGTAGCAGTTCTGGGCGCCAGTCAGTATACCTATGCAGAAGTGACCCTGACCCAAAAGAAAGAGGATTTTATAGGGTCATTGCAACGAGCCCTTCATTTTTTTGAAGGCACACCGCAAGCCATTGTGCCCGATAACCTGAAGAGTGCAGTGACCAAATCCAGTCGGTATGAACCCACCATAAACGACACCTTACTGGCTTTTGCGACCCATTACGGAACCACCATACTCCCTGCACGGGTCTATAAGCCCAAGGATAAATCTTTGGTAGAGGGAGCAGTGAAAATCCTGTACCGAAGGATCTACGCAGAGCTTCAGGATGACATATTTCATTCTTTACAGGAGCTGAACCAAACCATTTGGGAAGAGCTCAAAGAGCATAACTCTGTGAAGCTCACCGGTAGGCCTTATTCCAGGTTGGAACTTTTTGATGAGATGGAAAAGACTGAGCTGATGGAACTTCCCGCAGCATGGTTCCAGATCCGGGAACAACGTATGGCCACGGTAATGACCAATGGTCATGTTCTTTTGAGTGTGGACAAACATTACTACAGTGTACCCTACCGGTACATCAAAAAGAAAGTGAAATTGCTCTATGGTCAAGATACCGTAGAGGTGTATCACAAATATCTGCGCATCGCTGTACATACCCGTAATTACAGGAAGTATGATTACAGTACTCTGTCAGAGCATTTGGCCAGCACCCATCGGTTTATCAGTGAATGGACTCCTCAAAGATTCACGCAATGGGCCGCTGATATAGATGAATATGTATTGCAGGTAATCAGTAAAGTGCTGGAGTCCAAACAACATCCCGAGCAGGCATATAAAAGCTGCATGGGAATATTGAGTTTACTGAAAAAGGATACGATAGGTAAAGAACGCTTAGTGAACGCCTGTAAGCAGGCTATCCGGTTTGGTTCCTATAGTTATCAGGCCATTACCAATATCCTGGACAGAGAGCTGGACAAGGAGGAAGAAAATGAAATTGCACCTCCTGACCTGCCTGACCATGGAAATATAAGAGGAAAAGACTATTACAAATAAATCACATAATCACATGAATGAAGCAACCGTACAAAAAATGAAACAAATGAAGCTCTATGGAATGCATAGCGCTTACATATCGGCTACAGAGACCGGTAACATCCACAGAATGGATCCAGATAATCTTTTATCGGTACTCATAGAATCTGAATGGGACGAGAAGATGAACCGACGTATCGAGCGGAACATTAAAAATGCCACATTCCATTACCGTGCGGCTATGGAAGAAGTCATTTATGATGAAAACCGAAACCTGGACCGCTCTAAAATGGAACACCTATCTGAAGGTATTTTCATTACCAAAGCAGAAAATATCCTGATCACCGGCCCTACCGGAACGGGCAAGAGCTATATTGCCACCGCATTGGGATATCAGGCGTGCATTGAAGGGATTAGAGTAAAGTATTTTAATGTCAATAAGCTATTGAGCAGAATGAAAATGGCCAAAGTAGAAGGAGACTTTCTAAAAGAGTTGACTAAGTTGAACAGATTTACTTTATTGATACTCGATGATTTTGGTTTACAGAAACTCGATAAGGAAGATAGGGTATATTTTTAGTTGAATCAAAAAATTTTCAGAATTCCGGAATGGGGTGGGCACTTACTCCGGTTTTTGCAATATAAGCATTAAACAAATTGTTATGAAAACCCTTACAGAAAACTACATCAATTTTACTTTGATCAAAGGAACAGTTTTTTTGATTATTGCCTACCTGATTTATATGGGGATTAGTTATGTGCCAAGAGATTTGCCCTATATCGTAATCGTGGAATCATTAGTATTTTGCATTTATTTAATTGTTATTAATAGGGAGCGCAGACAATTAAATATTTTGCTGGTTTACATCAGTTTTTTTCAATTGGCTATATTTATTACCGCATCCTATTATTTATATACGAACAACTATATAGGACATTATATTAGTTTTATTATGTCAAAATTCTGGACAATAGGGCAATCAATTAATATCGTTGTCTTTTTAGTTGTCCTCATGATAAACAATAAAAAGAAATGGTCAATGTTTGCAGTATTGATTGTCGGTGTTATTGCAATTTCGTTGAAAACAGCTATTAATAATGCTGGTTCTGGAGATAACGCTCACATTTATTGGCCAATAATTGGCTCAGGCGTTTATTATATAATAATCTGGATGTTTTTAAAAAGAACCATAGGTAAAGTGGACAACGAATAGGCAAAATAGCTCATTATATATTACTCTAATTAGACTGGAAAAGCTAATTAGAAACTATATTTGATGGTGATCAATCCAGGTCTGAAAGATCCTTGATAAAACCTAAAACATGAGTTTCCTTATGATGATTGACCTAAGAAAAGTCCCGTTGCTATTGTTCTTGCTCGCCCTTTTTACCACTTGTCAATCCTCAAAAACCGCACGGGAAGACACAATTACCATGAAACAAAACCTCATCATTATCCTCCCCGACGATATGGCGTTTGGCGACATATCCGCCTATGGAAATGATAAATTCAACACCCCCAACATTGACAAGCTGGCCGGACAGGGCGTAAAACTCACTGATTTTTATGTGCCGGTGCCTTATTGCGCCCCCTCCCGCGCCACCCTGCTCACTGGCCGTTTTCCATTGAGGCATGGAATGACCCAAAATCCGGCGCCGGATTCGGGGATCGACAGCATCGGATTATCCGACGATGAAACCACGCTGGGAGAGTCGCTCCAAAATAAAGGATACGCGGCCAGGTTGATAGGCAAATGGCACCTGGGTCACCAGGAAAAATACTTTCCCGTTAACCATGGGTTCGACGAATACTACGGCATCCAATATTCCAATGATATGCGTCCGGTACAAATTGTGGAAAACACGGATACCTTGGAGTACCCGGTGGATCAGGCCCTGCTCACTAAAAGGTATACAGAAAAAGCCATTGAATTTATAAGAAGTAATAAAAACAGAGCCCTATTGAAGAAGGCCGTAAATCTTTGGTTGATTGTGACTAAAGAACGACGGACAACTTGACGGACAGTCCCGATCAATCAGGACAACTAAACGGCGCACAACATTGGCCTGGAGGTAATGCGGTGTGCGTGGCAATTTAAAAGGGAAGTGCCTTGTGGCCCACCAAAGCAAAGCTTTGGTTTTTTTGTTATCTTTATCATAAATAATTTGCAATGACTAAGGTTGGGGCGGCTTGTTCAGACAATGGTTCTTCGCCCGCACTACCCCTACCCGAGCGTTGGGCAATACACGTAAGTTGGCGGGATTAGATAATTTAATTCTTAACAATCATGTACAATTCTGTAATCTCAAGCATTTTTAGTCTATTCTTTATTATTGTTTTTTCATCCTATGAGGAAACCAAAGATTCCATAATTTTTCTCACAATCTGGGACAGCAGGCAAGATCCACAAGAGCTTAGCAAGGTGATGAAGTAACAAGCCGCTAACACGTTGTAAATGTCATGCCCAGGTAGCTCTCTGGCTTTGATACGTTGCAGTAAAACCAGAAATTCTGTTTATCTTTAAAGAAAGAGTTGTATGTGTTGACCACATGCACCTAGCGTTGTATGTAATTAACACTACAAGTTGCGCTCAGTTTTATTTTAATTATGATAATTGCGCCCATTAATTATGTATTGCGCTTGTATTTTTTGTATATTGCGCTTGTATTTCTTGAAAATGATAAATAGCGCCCACTTTTCTCAAAAAAAACCGATATTTCACGGAAAACTCTCTCCTGAACAAGGAGCCATTGTAGGATATGCTGCAATTGTCGATAAACTAAAACTAAATATGCCGATGGTAAACCCCATAGCATTAGTTTGTGACCAAAACAAAAACTACCAAAATGAAGATTGGATAATTTTACCCACAAGTTATTTACCAGAAGACAATCACAAACTAGAAGAAATTGAAGCATTATATAAGCATCTAGTTTTTGCTCTAAAATATGAAGGGATCAATCTATTATTATTTAGTTGCCTAATAAAGTATTATACAGAAAGACAATTATCTAATTTGGTGAATTTTGAACCAACTGGACAATATAGTAGAAGAATATGGTTCATTATAGAATGGCTATTAGGGAAAGAACTTGCAGGGAAAGAAGCTCTTAATAAAAAAAGTTATGTACCCGTTGTGGATACAAAACAACAGTATGCTATTGAAGGTGTAAAGTCACCCAGACAATTAGTAATAAATAATCTTCCAGGAACACCAGAATTTTGCCCTCTAATAAAGAAAACTGAAAAGCTTGAAAAATATATCAAAGATGATTTAGCAAATAAGAAAGATATCTATTTAAGTGGAATTCGAAAAGAGGTTGTTCAACGGGCATCTGCTTTCTTGTTATTAAAAGACTCAAAAGCATCATTTTCAATAGAAGGAGAAAATCCTAAAAGCAAACGAGCAGCAAGATGGGGACAGGCCATAGGACAGGCTGGAACAAAAGAATTGAATAAAGATGAGTTGGAAAGGTTACAACAGGTAGTAATTGAAAACTCACGATTTATTGAAATGGGATTTCGTAATAAAGGTGGCTTCATAGGTGAACATGATCGAGTAACAGGTGAACCAATACCAGATCATATATCAGCTAAATGGCAAGATTTACCAAGTCTGGTGAATGGACTTATTGAAGCAAACAAATTGCTGATTAACAGTGAGATTAATCCCGTCATTTCTGCAACAATAATTGCATTCGGATTCGTATTTATTCATCCATTTGAAGATGGCAATGGAAGGATTCACAGATATCTTTTTCATCATTTATTAGCCAAAAAGAAATTTTCTCAACAAGGAATAATATTCCCTGTATCTGCTTCCATATTAGATCATATTGAAGATTACAGACAGGTACTTGAAGCATATTCACATCCCTTACTTGATTTCATTGAATGGGAAGAAACAAATAACCATAATGTAAATGTGCTTAACGAAACAATTGACTACTATAGATATTATGACTCTACAATACAAGCAGAGTTTTTATATGATTGCGTATATGATACAATCGAGAATATAATTCCCCGTGAATTGACATATTTAATTCATTATGATGAATTCAAAACAGTAATTGATGATGAGTTCGAAATGCCAGATAGTCTTGTTGCTTTGTTAGTTAAATTTCTAGAC
>JAOUKG010000101.1 GCA_029882725.1 Cyclobacteriaceae bacterium | reverse complement strand
AAACTTGTGCCTCAATAGTTACTACACCCATAAATGCAATAAAAAGTAACCAATTACCTCTACTCATAACTTTTTCAATACAACAAGTTCATTGTTCTTTTCTGCCATAATTTTAAAAAACTGACTCAACAGTGAATATTCATCCGGTGAGAAATCAAGTTTATTTATCGAATATTTGCTTACGACATTAATAGTGTTTCCTGTCAATTGAGTATTATATATAAATGTACCTCCATTATCAGGTAACTTTACTACTGCAGGTTTCGGTAATTCCACTTCATACCCCTCTGGAACATGAATAATAACTACTTCATTTGAAATTTGAGAACATGAGAAATCTACCGGTGAAATTCTTTTTTCCCTGACAAATGGGTTTTCAGTAATGGCACTAAGCAAGACAGGTTTCAAATAAACTATATCCGGATCTTCAATTTCCTGATTCACAACATAGTTGTAGGTCACTTGATCCATATTTTTTAATTCATCAAAATTAAATTCTTGAATTTGCCAATCATTATTACCAGAGGTAAGCTCAGTTTTAAACTCTTCTTCACCCAATTCCTTGTATTTATCCAATGTCTTTGCACCAAGCAAGCTGGAATGCTTTATTTTAATTTCTGCCTTGATAGCATCATCGGAAATATACATTTGAATATAACCTGAGGCAAATAGCTCCCCGGCCTCCTTAAGGTTTATCCATCTACCTCCCTTCTCTGAAACCATCCAACCATTACCATTCATACATTTCTCTGGCAAATTTCCTACCGGTCTGTTTGATATTGCATCACCGTAAACAATTTTTCCATCAATTATTGCTGCACCCACTACGTAATTAAAATCCTGATAATTAGGGTAAACAGGATGAGGTAAACCATGCCCTCTAAGGTTTAAAATAACAGGATAAGCTTCAATTCCTGCGGCTCGCCATGCTGATACCAAGGCAAGATTTATAGCAGCAACATTACCTTCCTTTTTCCGCATAGTTTCGTTTCCATTTTGACTGGAAGTGAAGCCATTTACTTTGTTCCATTGCATATTATATTTAATCCAATTATGAATTGCTGCAACTTTTTCAATTTCAGATTTACCTTCAAGTGTAGATACAAAGTCTTTTGCGAAGTTGTTCTTCTCGAGTATTTTCCCAAAACTTTCCCTCTCGATTAAATCATTATTAAACTTTTCATAATTTCCCGCAATGATCTTTCTTGCTGAGTTAGGGTATTGTATGGATATCAACTGAAACTCCAGCCTTGAAGGTAAATTATTTTTATTATTCATAAAAGGCTCCTCTTCTATGGGTAACACATTCCTGCCAATATATTTGTTCCAGGTACTATTGGAAGTTAGAGTACTTGTACCCTTTTCAATACTGCCTCCAGCCTGTTGGCCATTTGACCATTTGTATGTAAATGTTTCCGTAGGGTTTCTGGTTTCATTCTCAAGATTAATAACATTTCCAACGAAATTGGTATTATAAATATAGTATTCTGGAATGGTAAAACTATACTCACTATAGGCTGTAGGAATATCGTTTTGAAAGTACCATGTTTTTAAATTTGATATAAAGTCAGACTCTAAACTATATTTGTATTCTATTACTGACCCCTCTTTTACATTAGGCATGGCAAAACTATATTCCACCCAATAATCATTTAACCTTGTTTTAAATTCCTGATTATTTGGTAATTTATCCTTTACAATTTTTCCGTCAATTAAATTGTAGGTAGTAGCCTTTAAGCCGAGAAGGTTTTCTGTTCCACTTAATTTGTTCTCAGGCTCATAAACGCGAATAGAGATACTTCCTGCATCTTTATCTACCTTATTGAATATCTTTAATCTTCTAACTACCTCAAAATGATATTGAAACCCATGATCATTATCATACTTAAAGCGAAGATTACCAATATCAGCAAGTATCATTGAATTTGCCTCGGGATAAAATTCGCATGTTTTCATGGTAAGTTCTTCCTTACTTATATTTCCGAATTTAAAATTATTTTTCTGGGAAAAACAGGGTATAACTAAAAATAACATTCCAATAAAAACTAATCTTTTCATGATCATTATCACATATAATTTATTATTTAACACAATTTTCATATCAATAAAATACAATTAAATACACTAATTACATTTAAAGTAGCTATATTAGTTATTAAAAAAAATATATTTAATAACTTTATTAATTAATATTATATTTATAAATGATTCCAGACTACCAAAAAATATAAAACACCTATTTCAGACTTGCTGAACGCAACAATTTTTCACCCAAACCAATTAATTCAAGCACACCCTCTATAGCCAATACTTCTCCCAAAATTTTTTAATCTGCCTTCATTTTCATTTTTTTGCATAAATTTTTATCAACTTGTAAAAACCCAGGTTTCTACAAAAAAAACCTCTTTTTTACACGTATTCAGAACATTACCTATGAAGCTATTCGATAAATACCCGGTTTGGATTTCAAACTCTCTGTCCAACAAAAAAGAAAAATTTGTGCCCGTGCACGCGGGAAACGTGGGTATTTATGTATGTGGCCCTACTGTTTATCAAGATGTACACCTGGGGAACATGCGAACCTTCCTCAGTTTCGACGTAATTACCCGGTATTTCAGGCATTTAGGTTACAAAGTTCGATATGTTAGAAATATCACAGATGTAGGGCATCTGGTGGGCGATGCCGATGAAGGAGAAGATAAAATCTCAAAAAGAGCTCGTCTTGAACAATTGGAACCCATGGAGATTGTTCAAAAGTACACCATGGACTTTCATCAGGTTTCCCAGGTTTTCAATATGCTCCCTCCCGATATAGAACCTTCGGCCACAGGACATATACTTGAACAGATTGAACACACTCAGAAACTTCTTGAAAAAGGACTGGCCTATGAGGTAAACGGATCCGTTTATTTTGATGTGAAAAAATACAATGAAAGTCATAATTACGGCAAACTTTCCGGAAGAAACATCGAAGACATGCAGGAAAGCGGTCGTTCATTGGATAGTCAGGATGAAAAAAGGGATAAAATAGATTTTGCTCTTTGGAAAAATGCATCTCCCAACCACATTATGAGATGGAATTCCCCATGGGGAAAGGGTTTTCCCGGATGGCATCTGGAGTGTACCGTAATGAGCACCAAATACCTGGGAGAAACTTTCGATATTCATGGTGGTGGTTTGGATCTTAAATTCCCACATCACGAATGCGAAATTGCCCAATCTGTTGGGGTTACCGAAAAAGACCCGGTAAATTATTGGATCCATTCCAATATGCTCACCGTCAATGGTCAAAAGATGAGTAAATCTCTGGGAAATAGCTTTCTTCCTCATGAATTATTTTCAGGAAACCATCCCTTGTTGGAAAGAGCATTCTCCCCTATGACCGTAAGGTTTTTCATGTTACAATCACATTACTCAAGTACCCTGGACTTCTCTAATGAGGCACTTTCTGCTGCCGAAAAGGGCTTTAAGAGATTAATGAACGGGTATAAAACTATTGAGAACCTGAACGCAACGGGTAACTCTCCTGATTCTGAACTTTCTAACAAGTTCAAAGAACTGATAGATTCCCTCTACACCAATATGAGTGACGACTTCAATACCGCGAAAGCACTTGCCATATTGTTTGAAATGACCACCTTAGTCAATGATCTTTACGGGAAAAAAATCTCCCCCAAGGAATTGGACAACGAGTCATGGGGGAATTTTAAAACTGCATACAAATCCATGATTACAGATGTATTAGGACTCCTTCCCGAGGAAGAGGGTAACCAATCGAGATTGGGTGAAGTAGTGGATCTTCTTATAAAAATCAGGAAAGAAGCCAAAGAAGCCCGTGACTTTAAACGGTCAGACCAAATTCGCGATGAACTAAAAAGTCTTGGTGTTAGTTTAATGGATGGGAAAGACGGAACAACTTATTCATTTGATTAAACTTTTGTGTTTATATTAAAATACATATTTATCGGGCTAATAAAGGTCTATCAGTATGCAATTTCTCCCCTGTTGGGTTCAAATTGCAGATACACACCAACCTGCAGTAGCTATGCGGCACAAGCCATTGAAGAATGGGGTCCATTGAAAGGTTTGTGGTTAGGAATAAAAAGAATATCGAGTTGCCATCCCTGGGGAGGCTCCGGATATGATCCAGTTCCTCAAAACCAAAAAAAAGCAGACAATCATAGCCATTGAAAAAATTGTCGTAAAAATTCTCATTTAATATTCTTAAATTGCCAGCCTTATGCCACGGATATTTTTTCTTTCAATATTCCTTTTAAGCTTTTTGGCTGCCTATTCGCAAGAAATTGATCTTAATGAACAGTACGCTAATATACAGAGAGCTGCTTTACTAAAGGAAATGGATCTTGGAGAAACTTTAATGGAAACAGGAAAATATAAAGAAGCGGATGAAAAGTTTCGGAATGTTTTGAAAAATATTGACGTTGTGCCTGCCAATCTGACGTTTTTCATTGGAAAAAATTCATACTACCTTGAAGAGTTTAAGCAAAGTATCAATTGGTTAAGCAAGTATTTGGAGTTAAAAGGAACCAATGGCACTTTTTCTGATGAATGTTCAAAATTATTAAAGGAATCAGAAATAAAACTTATTGAATCCAACGGAGGAACGTATGAACCCCATGAAGGTACCGATACGCTGTTTACCCATAACTATGTTGATTGTGGAAATAACAAAGTTAAGTGCCCCGTTTGCAAGGGAATGGGTGTAATTATACAAAAAGGCGTGTTGGGTGATCAATATAAAAGCTGCCCGTATAGTGATAGTCAAGGGCTGCTAACTTGTGATGAATACAACCTGTTATTGCAAGGAAAATTAAGTCCAAAAAATTAAAAGGAACAAAAAAGGTATAATTTTTGTTAAAACAGACATTTAATATGATTATAAAAATAGGGATTATCAACGTTTCAGACAGAGCAAGCAAGGGTATTTATGAAGATATTCCAGGTAAAGCAATAGTTGAAACTCTTTCTGAATACTTGGTAAATGAGTGGGAAAAAGTGTATGCAGTAATCCCTGATGAGCAAGATCAAATCGAAGCCAAAATGATTGAAATGGCAGATCAGGAAGGATGTTGTTTAATAGTTACAAGTGGCGGAACCGGGCCGGCAGTAAGAGATGTTACTCCAGAGGCCACAGAAAATGTTTGTCAGAAAATGTTGCCGGGATTCGGCGAACTTATGCGTCAGGAAAGCCTTAAATTTGTACCTACTGCAATTTTAAGTCGTCAGACAGCTGGAATCAGAAATAATACTCTAATTATAAACCTTCCTGGAAAACCAAAAGCCATTCGGGAGTGTCTCGATGCTGTTTTTCCTGCAGTACCTTATTGTATAGACCTAATTGAGGGCCCCTATCTGGAATGCAATACAGAGGTAATAAAACCCTTTAGGCCGAAAACAACGTAAATCAAAAGCATGGCAAGAATAAAATATTATTACGATACAGAAACGTGTAAATATGAGCGTATCAAAACAAAAACCAGTGATGTGGTTCTCAACTCCCTGGGCTTTTTGGTATTGGCTCTGTTATTCTCTGTGGGTATTGTTATTTTATTCAATACTTATTTTGAATCACCTAAAACTCTTCAACTCAAAAATGATGTTAAAGAATTAAAATACAGTTTAGAATCCCTCCAAAATGAATTAACTATTTTAGAAGAAGTTTCTTCCTCTCTGGAATACAATGACAATAATATATACCGTGTTATTATGGGTGCTGAACCCATTACTGAAAGCATTCGAAATGCAGGCGTGGGTGGAAGTAACCGAAGTGCAAAATTGAATGAAAGAGATTTTGAGGGAAAAGACATGGTTATTGAAACTAAAAACAGAGTAGATTTAATTAAAAGAAAACTCTTTATTCAAAGCCAATCCCACGATGAACTTCGTAGCCTAATTGAAAATAAGGAACAAATGCTGGCCGCCATTCCTGCCATCCAGCCTGTACCCAATGAACAACTTGTAGCACTGGCCAGTGGGTATGGTTCTAGATACCACCCTGTATACAAAGTACGAAAAATGCACTGGGGAATTGATTTTGCAGCACCAATAGGAACTCCTATTTATGCTACTGCCGACGGGAAAATCAGCTTGATTGAAGTAAGTTTTAAAGGGTATGGAAAGCAGATTGAAATTAATCATGGATTTGGATTTATAAGCAAATATGCCCACATGCACGAGTTTACAGTAAAAAAAGGACAACGTGTAAAAAGAGGTGAGCTTATCGGTTATGTAGGAAATACAGGTTTATCTACCGCACCCCATTTACATTATGAGGTGGAGCGAAATGGAAAAAAAGTAAATCCTATTAATTACTTCTTCAATGACCTCACCCCCGAGGAATATGAAAAACTAGTAGAATTGGCTTCCATCGAAAATCAATCATTGGGTATGTAATTGTATTTCTGAACCCGGATTTATTTATTACTCCAGTTTAAATATTTTTTATCCAGTTCAGAAATCCGACATTATTTGTTAAAAAAAATAAATTAAACGACAATAATTTATTCAATAAATTTAACAGTATATATAATTTTACAATTTAATTGTATTGAATTCTATAAGTTTAATTTATTTACTGCTAACTTATCGCTATTAGTTACCGGAAATCATCCTTATAAATTATAACACCTTCCCATGCGAATTAAAAACTATTACCGCATTCTGGAAGTAGATCCTTCAAGCACTGGGGCAGATATCAAAAAAGCATATTATCGTCTTGCTCAACGTTATCATCCTGATGTTTCCAGAGTTACTGACTCTAACTTAAAATTTCAAGAAATAAATGATGCCTACCGTATTTTATCAGACCCTTACAGTCGTGCGATATATGATAATTATAATGTATACACTGAAAATTTAAGTAAGGAATCTAAAAGTAAAGAACAATTCAGACCACATAGAGAAAATTATAGGCAAAAAGATGCAAATTATTGGAAAAACATAAAATTAGATAAAGGAAGAAAAAAAAAGTATAACAGAATAGTAAATAAAACTATTATCGGACTTTTTATTCTCCTCACTACATCAATAGTTAATGACCTCTACCAAGATTATCGATACACAGAGATAAGACAAAACCCTGAATTATGGGTGGAAATAGAAGCACAGTATATTGAAACCCGTATTGACTCAAGGATTCGGGACAAAAAGAAAGAATTTATGGTACGATATTCTTACCTGTATATAATTGAAAGTGAGAGGTTTTATACAACCTCAGACCAGATCTTTAGTTCAGAAGAAAAGGCTCAACAAGTTGTAAATGACATGCAGGACATAGAACAAACCAAAACCATATATTATAATCATGAAATGCCAAACTACACAAAATTTCATAAGCCAAATAATCGGATAGCAAATCAGGATAAACAAATATTTTTAATTGGTAGCGTGATACTTGGGCTCCTTATTATAATGTTTTTTTATTTCTAACATATCTATTAAAATTAGATTGAAGTGAATTCTATTAATAATTAGTATCTTGTAATACTAATGGATTAGTTCAGATGAAACCTAGCTATTCAAAAATACCATTTAGTCTGGAAAGGAAACAAATCGTTGATTTTCTTTCGATTGCTAAGGCAAAACACACAGCGTATGCAGTGATCGATTTTGATATTACAGGGGTACGAAATGATCTGAGAAAAGTAAAACGGCACTTCAATAAAAAAGCATCTTTAACCGGGTATTTAATATATTCTTTTGCTAAGGCAGTGGCCGAGGACAAATCAATTCAGGCCTATAGAATGGGGAATCAAACTATAATTTTTGATG
>JAOUKG010000100.1 GCA_029882725.1 Cyclobacteriaceae bacterium | reverse complement strand
GGTAATGAATGCGAAAAAAGCACTCAAGGTGGAATGGGAGCCCATGTCAGATTATTTTGTTGAAATGCAAGGTCGCGGGGGCACACGATCGATAAAAGTTCCAGGTGGCCTTGAAAGTACAGAAGAACACAAAGCAAAAATGATGGAAATGTCTCAGGGCAAAGCAACTGTTTTGCGGAGGGATGGAGATCCTGAAACGGTGTTCAAAACTGCATCCAGGGTTATTGAGCGAACATATAATGCGCCCTACCTTGCCCACAATACTATGGAGCCCGTTAATTGCTTTGCGCACGTTACGACCGATCGGGCAGAAATTTATGGCCCTACACAAGCTCCGGAGTTCGTTGTTCGTACACTTTCGGCACGTCTTGGGCTTCCAAAAGAAAATATACACGTTAAATTGGCACGAATGGGAGGGGGCTTTGGTTTGCGAGCTTATGGTCATCACATGGTTGAAGCTGCCGTTATTTCTCAGAAAATTAATGCACCTGTTAAGTTAATCTATTCGCGCGAAGACGATATGACTTATGGTATTTACCGTCCAATGTACACGGCTACTTACAAAGCCGCTCTTGATAAAGACGATAATTTAATTGCATTTCATGTTCGTGGTGGGGGAATTCCCGAACATGCGGTGCATGCAAACAGGTTCCCTGCAGGTGCAATCGACAACTATTTAGCGGAAGGATGGGCCATAGAATCGAATATTACCATCGGTGCATTTCGTGCACCCAGATCAAATTTTATAGCGAGTGCAGAACAGTCTTTTCTCGACGAACTTGCAGAGATAATGGGAAAAGATCCTATAGATTTTAGATTGGAACTTTTGGAGCGAGCCAAGAATAATCCTGTGGGCGAAAACAATGATTACGATGCCGATCGTTATATGGGCGTTTTGAAGCTGGTTAGGGAAAAGTCGAATTGGAATCAAACCGAAAATAATGTAAGTCGGGGCGTGTCAGCTTATTTCTGTCACAATTCTTACGTTGCAGAGGTTATAGATTTGAAATTGGATGGGAATAATCCTGTAATAGAAAAAGTGTTTGCAGCCGTAGATTGCGGTATTGTGGTTAATCCTGATGCCGCTGCCAATATGGGAGAAGGGGGAATCACCGATGGGATTGGAAATGCTTTGTTTGGTGAACTGACTTTCAAAAATGGAGTTCCGGATAAAAACAACTTTCATCAATACAGAATGATCCGTCAGAAAGAGGCTCCTAAGGCAATTGAGATTCATTTTGTTAAAAATGAGCACGAGCCTACGGGTTTAGGTGAACCGTTGTTCCCCCCCGCCTTTGCCGCAGTGGCCAATGCGTTGTATAAGGCTACCGGAAAACGTTTTTACGATCAGCCTTATGGGAAAGACATTGAAGCATCTCCGTCCAGAATTTAGATAGTATTGAATCTTTGGAAATATATTCTCACTCCTCCCACAGAGGCTCTATACCCAATAAATGTTCCACAAAATAATTCCAACGCTTCATCATGAAATACTGGCTTACTTCTCCTTGATATCCATGCCTTTGACTTGGGAAAATGAGCATATCAAATTGTTTGTTGGCTTTTACCAAAGCTTCGGCCAGTTTAAATGTAGCACTTGGGTTTACATTTTCATCGATGCCCCCATGAGTTAAGAGTAATTTTCCTTTTAAATTTCCAGCCATGGTTACGTTGGAAACTCTATGGTAAGTGGAATCAACAGGCCAACCCATGTACATTTCAGGCCACCAGGCTTTTTCCATCCGGAAATCATGGTCGCCCGAGCTGGCAACTCCCACTTTGTAAAATTCAGGAAACTCCAACATGGCATGGGCGGCGTCAAGTCTCCTTTGCTTTATAAAAAAAAGTGTATTAGATTAGTTATATGAAAATCTTAATAATCTTTATCTTGGGTCTACTTCCTTTTCAAACCTTCTCTCAAGAAAATATCATTGCGGTTAACCTCTCAATCTCTATTGACTCGGACCTTAGCTCTTTAGAAGATCTTATTATAAGTAAAGTACGAAAGAATATTCGGAGCCTTGATGGTGTTGTGATAGATGAAGAAAATCCAGACTTCACTATTACAGTAATGATAATAAGCTCAAATTTAGAATTATTTATAGCTCACATTGAAGTAACAAGTCCGATAACTACAGAATCTATTGCCCGTTCAATAGCAATGATTATTGCCAACGAAGAGGAGCGATCTGTATCCCAGGAGGAAACAAAAGAATTAACCAATATGATCACAAGCTCCACTATTGGAAAGGGTATTGATTTTCATAATAATATATTTAAAAAGCAAGCCCACTACTCCTGGCTTAGTCTTCTTTATACTGACTCTTCTCTAAATAGTTTGTTGGATAGGATCGTAGCTTCTTTTGATGTTGAGATTTGCGAAGAGTTCAGGGGCAATAACTAGCACCTAAAATATCTATTTGAAATATTTTCTATGCTCATATATATCTTTTTAGTATTATTGCATAATAAAAGCTGTAAAACAAAGGCTCTGACCTACAAATGCCAGATTACCTTTGCTTACAACATTTAACACTGACTTACAAATGTCAGTGTTAAAATAAAATTAAGGGTGTCAATCTGTCCAAGTGTGAACCCTTTTTTTTATTTGTAAATGTAATAGGCGCCAGCCAAAAATGAAAATAGAAAGCCTTTATTTTAAAATAAAAAAAAATTTAAATTAAATAAAATGAAGAATAATAAGGATAATACTAAGTAATTACTTATTTATTAGTATTTCTGGGCTGTCTAGCCTTGTAAGATTTAAAGAAAAAAGATACCATGCAGTCTTTTCTGGGGTAGGAATAAATATTGGGGTGGAGGAAGAAGATCCGTTATCTGAAAATGACCTTTACTTTATTATGGATTATACGATCCCCTTATAGTAACTCTCATTATTTATTAGCCTCCTTGTAAATAACTCCCTTTGCTCTTTGCCTAGCACCATCCCTGATACTGTTTAAGTACTTACGCAACACCTCTTTATCTTTGATGGCTTCTTTCATTGAGGAGTCCATATTTTTAATAGCCTTTTCAAAATACTCGTAGGTGTATTGACCTGAAAGAATTTTATATCTTTCGTACTCTTCATCCGTCATCTCTCGTACTGTAGAAGTTTTTTCTATATAGGTTTTTGTTTTTCCTGGTCAAATAAATTGATGGTTTTAAAGTTTTGAAGGTTAATCAAAAAATACATTTTATGCCCTTCTACGTATTTATAATAACCCACCCACTTTAAATCTTCAGACCAGCTTACCTCTGTGTGAAGATTAAAAATACTTTTTTCATTAAGGTTTGTCCAAAGGTAACTTTTGGCTCTTTGGTAATCTGCCTTTTCAAGGGGTTGGCAAATTAAAGCATTTATTAAAATAAAAATAAAGGAGAAAATCAGAGTAATTTTTTTCATATTTTAACTATTCGGCGAACAATAGAAGTATTTCCTGTCTTTAAATGTACAAGATAAACTCCTTTTGGAAAACCGGATAGGTCAAAATTTGTAATGTTATTTTGTGTTTGAAAATGGGGCTCAATTTGCTTCCCATTCATATCAGTAATAGAAAGGACTTCTACATTTTTATTAATATGAAATAGGCCTGTACCCGGATTTGGGTAGATATTGATTTGTGTTTCTGGTATTTTGAGTCCGGTAATAATATCTGCTTTGCCAAAATGTGGACGTAGCATCAGACTACCAGTTATAGAAGTGTTTTGTTGCCAGGTGCCATCTAAATTGTAAAATATTTGAGTGCCGCTATCGTTGTTTTTATCCAGTCCAATATTTAGATTTCCGGATTTAGCCTGTCTCCATCCTATATAAAAGAGATCTTTTACAATAATGGGTTTTGATAAGGGGTAGTTTACGAATTCATTCAGTTTTGTTGATTGTTTCAGGGTGATGGTTTCATCGTGTAAAAACAGGTTTGGCTTCCCGTTCAAATCATTAAGGATAATCAGGTCGATAACAGGGCTATTGGAAACTCCAATGTTTGGAAAATAGAGATCAATACTTACCAAAGTGTCGGTATTGGCAAAGTGCATTGGGAAACCCACCACCACCATATCTCCAGAGTAATTTAAACCAGCACCGTATTCTGCGGTTCCATCATCATAGGAATAATAATCATGTAGGGTAAATTGTGTGTAGGTTGTATCATTTTCCTTAAAATCTAAAGGAGCATAGATTACAGGATCATAATCAGGTGCTGTATTATCATCTGTATTCATATAAAGTTTCAGAGTAATATCAGCCAGCGTGTCAGAGGTTATTTTTAACGGATCCAGATTTTTTTCTGCAACGAGGTCAATTTGTCTTATTCCTGTTCCAAAGGGATCAGGAAAAGATGAGATAGTGGCTTTAGATAGCGTATCTCTCACCAGAGAATAGCTAAGGTCGGGCAGGAGGTTGTTAATTTCTGCAACCATAGTAAAATTGGAGGGTTGCAATAAGTTGTGAAGATTAAATGCTGAAGCTGAGGCAAAATTTGAATATGCTGCAGGATTTCCTTTATAATGATGAATTGGAATACTTGTATAATTTTTAAACAAACCCGATGCAGGTTTTTGAAGAGCCCTGTCGGGGAAATTAAAATCGGATACCGCCTTATTTAAATACAGGTAATCCAAATGCCAGTTGTCAAATGGTCCGGATTGACGGCCGTAACTTTTGAATTGAAATTCAAAGTCGGGGTGGAAAAAATCAGCTTTGTCAATGGGTATAGTAACCAAAATAAATTGATCTGGCACCACATTGATACCGGTCACGCTCCAGGCTTTTACCCAATTCCCCAAATTGTTTTTGAATTCAAGCCTCAGGGAATCATTTGGGTTCGGGATTTCACCATTTCCCTGCGCCTGATAATAAAAACTTAGAAACAAGTTATCAGTAGGAAGATAAAGGCTAAGATCAAACATTTTACTGGTCAGTATATCCGTGAGGCCATCGGACAGGGGATCCAGTGAATAGGGTTTTCCCAATCCATCAATTCCATCGAAGGTGGCCATGTTAACAGTGGGAGGATTGATTCCTGCTCCATGACTAACCCAAACATCGGCACCATTCGCCCATTTATCAATGGAAGGAAATTCCACAGAAGTAGAAAAATCGTCCCAGAAAGGTAAAGTAAGGTGCGTGGCTTCAATACGACTTGCCGTTTGGTTTTGTTTTACTTCAAATCGCTGAATAGGTACAATACGCATTTGAGCGAGGGTGGTAAACCCCCAAAACAATAATACAATCCCTAAATTTACTTTTAATTTCAATCTTTTATGTATTCAATATAGTTTGTCTTACTGGTTAGATCCTTTACTTTTAATTGAAGATGTATCGATTTCAGTTTTTTTATGAAGGTCTTTATAAAAACTTGAATCCAATTTTACATCCACCCAGAGTGTAATCCACTCCCCGATATGTATGGTGTCTCCGGGAAGAGGTTCTTGTCTGTTAACGTACAAAGTTTTATTGGTAGTATCCAATCCTGAGGGAATTTTCAAAGGTTCCAAATTTAAATTAGCACCTTTCGTATATATATAGGCAGATTCATATTCGTAACCAAAAAGATCAACCATTTGGGTCCATGTTTTCCCATATCCATCTCCAACTACTATTTCAACCTCTGATCCTTTAGGTATTGTGTCTCCAAAAACTACTGATTTACCCTTGTATATTACGTCTAAAACAATTTCATAAGGGTTTTTCTTGGCTGTAATTTTTTCAATTTTTATATCGGTATTTTCAAGTATTGCCCGGTAATGTATGATTGATTTATCCGTGTAATCAGGAACAGGTATTTTGGGTACAGAATTTCTGTTTACAGATAAAAAGATTTTGCGACCTTCTTTTACTTCAGAACCAGCCTTAGGATATTGATGTAAAATGGTGAGAGGTGGATATTTGGAAACATAAACAGAATCGGAAACCTCGTAGGTAAGCCCACGGTCTTCCAACATTTCTGCTAGTTCATCTATGTTTCGCTCATAAAGATTGGGAACGATAATAGTTTCCCCGTGGTTGGTGTGATTGGGTAAATAAAAGTAAAAAAACACCAAGACACTAATGGTGAGAATAACCAAAATTATTGCCAGATGAACCAAAAGTCCTTTTATATTGTCAGTATATTTCATAATGAATCCAATTCGCTAAAATAGTCAGTATTTATATCTTTTTTAAATTCATATCGGTCAAATGCGATATTTATCAATTTTGTGATTAGTTGGGTAAATGAAATGCCTTTTTCCTTCCACATCATTGGAAACATACTTGCGTTGGTAAACCCGGGTATGGAATTGATTTCATTTATAAAAATGTCGCCTTTGTTTGTTAAAAACAGATCAACCCGGGCATAATCCTCGCACTCCAGAACAATATAGGCTTTTTCACAAAGCGATTTTATCCTGTTAATTATTTCAGGTTCTATTTGTGCCGGAACTTCAATTTTGACAGCTGTTTCATCCACATACTTCGCTTTGAAATCATAAAATGCATATTGGTCACTTATTACTATTTCTCCCGGGTTACTTGCTTCGGGTGTATGATTCCCAAGAACTGCGCATTCAACTTCTCTGGCGGTTACAAATTTTTCAATCAACAATTGTTGGTCGTATTTAAAAGCTAAATCAATAGCAGGTTCGAAATCTTT
Organism: Cyclobacteriaceae bacterium; assembly: GCA_029882725.1. Lineage (GTDB taxonomy): Bacteria > Bacteroidota > Bacteroidia > Cytophagales > Cyclobacteriaceae > JAHEMU01. Next base: position 1,162 of record JAOUKG010000100.1, on the reverse strand, counting down.
TTTCTCATTTACTTTCGAAATACCCACCGATGAACCCAAATTTGCTGCTTTTACAATAAAAGGTAAACCTAATTCTTTTTCTATTTCCTCAAATACTATTGAGTCCCCTTCATTTTTTTGGAAGTATAAAAACTTTATCACGGGTATTCCCGACTCTTTTAAAATTTTCTTGGTTGTTAGCTTACTCATGTTTACAGCAGACCCCAGCACTCCACATCCTACAAAAGGTATGTCCATAACTTGGAAAAGTCCCTGAATACTCCCATCTTCTCCATTGGTTCCGTGAATCAACGGAAAGATCATATCCACTTTTAAAGGGTTACCATCAACATGAAATTGTATAGTTGGAGCAAGTACAATTTCGACGGGTTTGCCTGAAGTAATATTTGATGTAATATCTTGTGTAAGGTACCAGGCCCCATTTCTCGAAACTCCAATACATATTGCATTAAAAAGACTCTTGTCGATATATTGATAAACATTTTTGGCCGAATTAATGGAAACAGAATGCTCCACCGATTTGCCACCATATACAATGATTATATTCTTTTTATTCATTTTTATACACTAAGGTGGCAAATATACATAGTTTTCCTAACCAATGGGATATTATTCATATTGAAGTAATGCCACTTTTTTATGATTCATTCCCGGACTATAGACAAACAACCTGATATTCTACCTAATAATCAATCTATTGGTTCCATTGATTGAATTGCTCTGTATTTTAATATAATACATCCCTATTTCAGCATCAGGCAAATGAAACTCATAAGTTTGATTCAAAACGAATTTCACTTCTTTTTGATAAATTAGCCTTCCTATACTGTCATAAATACGTATAAATACAATTTCATGTTCTGGTAAGTTAAATGTGAGTTTAAATCGTTTGTTTAGGGTAGGATTTGGGTATGCCGCCGAAACTCCGGGAGCAATAGTTACCGGAATTGGATTATCATCACCAAAAAATTCTATATTATCTAAATGCAGATTATTTCCCGTACCATTTACCACTTTTATAGCTATTCGTACGTTGTTAAGGCCACTGTAATCTGTCAGGCGGATAAACTCATTTCTCCAATCTCTATCACTGTTTGGAAAATAGTTTTCTTTATAAGCGGTAGTAGCCAATGTAGATCCTGATTTTTGATATAAGATGGAA
>JAOUKG010000099.1 GCA_029882725.1 Cyclobacteriaceae bacterium | reverse complement strand
TCACTGACGGCATTTATATCATCTTCCAGGCCTTCCAAAACTTTTTCCACCCGATGGTCGGGGTGGATGGAAGGCAAGGAGGCTATTTTTTTCCAGTTTTTGATTCCAGCTACAGGGCGGAAATAAACGGGCAGGCGTCCTGCATCCACCCAGCCCATCTTCAGGTAGCCGGGCCGGCTTTTTTCGTTTGGAGTGTTGAAGATGAAGTGGGTTAATTCGTGGAGTTGGCCAGTTGGGGAGTTGGCTAGTTGGGGAGTTGATTCTCCCCCTTCCATGTCATTCCCGCGAAGGCGGGAATCTATCCCTTCCCCAACACGACTGTCGGTAGCGTGTTTAATCGGGGATCCGATTCTCGGATCATTGAACTGTTGAATTGAAGTGTAGGGGTGGGTTTGGGGGGATGACAATGCTTCCTCGACCAGTTGGAGGGTGAGTTTTTTGAAGATGCCTTTGCCCTGGTGGTGGGGGTGGGTGGCGGTGTCTACTGCGCGCAGGGCGGTTATTTGGTTATTTGTGGAGTTGGCTAGTTGGCTAGTTGAAGGGTGGGGAGGGGTGTTGGGGGATGAGATAGATTGTTGAATCGTAGGGGTTGCGTCCTCGTCAGGAGACGAGGACGATGACGAGGACGAGGACGATGATGACAATGACCATTGCCAGCGCATGAAGGCACGGACGCCAATGATCTCACCATTTTCTTCAGCCAGGAGGACGGGGGACGGGCCGAAGGGATTGTCGATGTGCTTCCAGCGCCAATAGGCCTCGGATTTGGGAATCAGGGACTCGCCGAGAGAGAGGCGGAGGAGGGCGACTATTTGCAGCACATCCTGATTTGTAGCCGGGCGTATTACCATTTATTGTTTAATCGGAGAACTGTTTAAATGTTGAATCGACGGGAGAGGTGAGAGGTTGAGGGTAGTTTAATCGGGGAAACGTTTAATTGTTTAACTGACAGCAATAACGAATGTTGAATCGAGGGGTATATTAGTGCCTATTTTTTAAGTTGGGCTTTTCTGAGGGCGTTGAGTTTGCTTGCTATTTTTTCTGGTCCCTTTTTCCATATCCAGAATCATTTATATCTCACTCCCTTTTGGAGGGCTGACAGGTAATTATAAACTATTCAAATGAATATGCACATAAGTTATATTTTAAACAACCCTTCAGCCTACCGGTAGCCCCGAAATTTCAAGGATTTTATTGGGGTGGTTTATTTTAGTTATATCCGTATTTTGAATAGTAAGTTGGTTTGATTAGAACAACCCTTCAGCCTACCGGCAGCTTCCCTTGTAAAGGAAGCAAGTTACCCCTGGTGCTTTTGGGGTGTCTGGTGGCCATTCCCCTCCTTAGAAAAGGAGGGGTGCCCGAAGGGCGGGGTGGTTGGTTTCATACTGTGCAGACAATCGACACAAGGAATTAAAAGGTAAAATAACTTCTAATGGAAAACATACTCATTTAGAAACTTCTATAAATATCCTCCAGCTCATCGACCATCCTTTCCATACTAAACTTTTCAATAATCCTTTTATAGGCGGCGGCGCCCATTTTTTTACGTAGTTTAGGGTCTTCTATGAGCTTTTTCAATGGCCCGATCAGTTCATCCGGGTTTTCCACCGGGGCCAGAAAGCCTTCCCTCCCATCGGTGATCACTTCTGCTATTCCTCCGGCAGTAGTTGTGGCCACGGGCAATTCCATACTCATGGCCTCCAACAAAGCGATGGGCAGGCCTTCAAATTCGGAGGTCATCAGATAAATATCCATGGCGGCAAGCCAGGGCCTTACCTCTTCCAAACGACCGGGCAGGTGAAAACGGGCTTCCAGGTGATGTTCTTTGATCTTCTCCCTTATAGCATCCTCCATCGGGCCATCACCCAACATGATGAAATGCAGGTCCGGAAAGTCTTTTGCCAGTTTACAGGCCATATCAGCCCAAAGGTCCAGGCGCTTTTGGGTGCGGAAAACGGCCACTGTGCCAATGACTATAGCATCATCAGAAATGCCACATTGTGCCCTGGTCTCTTTTCCTTTTTCCACAAAGTCTTCCCTTTTGAACTTTTTCGTATTCACCCCGTTGAGCACGGTTTTGACCGGTATTTTCGGACGGATATTTTTATTGATGGACACGGCCACATCGTCTGATACGGCAATGGCCATGTCCTGATTATTAAACGTAGCTTTATTGATCCATTTGGTGAGGAAATGGTAGCGTTCCTGCTTGTTGTGTTCGGTGTATACGACCGGCAAGCCTGTCTTCCCTCCTACCCTTCTGGCCAGGAATCCCGCCCAAGGCAGGTGGGCATGGATGAGATGGATATCCTGTTGGCGGCAATAGTCTGCCACCTCATTTACACTGTTGAGGATCTGCCAGTTGTTGGTTTTGTTCATGCACACCGGCTCACCACCTGCCGCTTTAATGGCCCCGACCATCTGGTCTTTCCAGGGCAGGAAGTAGATGACGTGGAGGCGGAACTTTTGTTGGTTGTGGAGGGCCATGGTTTCGGGGAGGAGGGTTTCTGCGCCTCCGCGGCCAAGGGATTTGATGATGTGTAGGACGTTGAGCATTTTATGGGGATTTGTCTAGTTGTCTATCCCGATTCTCGGGAGTGGATTTGTCTATTTGTGTATTTGGCTAGTTGATTCTCCCCCTTCCTGTCCCCCGAACGGTCGGGGCCCGCGGAGGCGGGAATCCATCCCTTCCCCACCACAATTGTTGGCTAGTTGTAGAATTGTGGAGTTGTTTAGTTGTGGATTTGTCTAATTGGGGAATTGTTTAGTTGAAGGGTGCGGGTGAGATTGGGGGTTGAGAGGGTTGAGGGTGCCTAAATCCTTTTCACATCTTTGCCATAGGCTGGCGGGTCTGGTTCGTTCACGATATCACCATAGGTTTGTTCTACGTCAATTTCCAGTCCGGGAAATACTTTACTCACAATTTTATCACCGATGGTATATGGCTTGTACAATTGGTATTTACCTTCCTCATCTAATGTGTAAACAGAAACAGAAAGATCGTTGGGGTAAACCACCCAGTACTCCTTTACCCCTGCCTGTTGGTACAAATCATATTTTTCGTGGAGGTCTTTTTTTACAGAACTCTTCGACACAATTTCCACCACCAAATCAGGTGCTCCATTACAGCCTCTTTCATCCAGTTTTGATAAATCGCAAACCACACACAAATCCGGCTGGACCACATTCTCCGTTTTATCTTCCTGCTTCTCCACGGACAAAGGTAACCTGACATCAAAAGGGGCTGTGAATACTTTGCATTGTTTAGCTGACAAGTTCAACCTGATGGCAAAAAGTAACTCAGTAACCAATAACTGGTGGTTGGTTTTAGGAGCCGGAGACATTTTAAACACCTTTCCAAAGATCAGTTCCACTCGTTCCTGCAACTGCCAGGTGAGGTAGTCGGCATAGGTATATTTTTTATTGAGATCGAGCTGATTAAGAGAGGTGATCATTTAGTAAAGATAAAAGGAATTGTTTAATTGTTGAATCGTTTAGATGTCTAGTTGTCTAATTGTGGATTTGTCTAATTGTGGAATTGTGGAATTGTGGAGTTGTGGAGTTGTGGAGTTGAAAGGGTGCGGGTGGGATTGGGGAGATGGGGATTTGTTTAGTTGGGGATTTGTTTAGTTGGGGAATTGTCTAATTGTGGAATTGTCTAATTGTCTAATTGTGGAATTGTGGGGTGGGTTTAGGGGGAGAGGGGGTTGAGGGGGGAGCAGGATTTTTTCTCTACAACATTACCTCTTTAAAACATTACCTCTTTACCCTTAGGACGTGACCTCTTCCCGGGGGGAAAGGTTTTTCGCCCCTACCCCACCTACGGTGTGCCGCCTACTGCCTTGCGTCGGCGATACCAGGCAAGCCATTGCTGCTTATAAGCCGAGACTTTCTTTTGGTCGAAACTGTATAAAATCACAAACATAAAAAACGGCATGATTTGGGTCTTTTGGCGCATGGCAATACCGAGGTTGCCCGACACCTGTGCCAGGGCATAGGACACTAGCAGAAAGGCCACCATAGCTGTCTTGGTAATGTAGTCTCCTTTGATTATAAAAAACAAACCTCCACGGGCGAAAAACATCACAGTAACAATCAAATAAAACAGGTTCTCAAAGGAGACGATCAACCCCAACATGCCCTGAGCATCCACAAACAAAGGTCTGTAAAGGAAAGTAAAGAGTTTCATGGCCGGATTGTAGCTGGAGATATCCACACCGGAAGTGGCTTTGCTCAGCTCCCGAGCCCGGTGAGAGAGGTTGGCTGATTCCTCCAGAAAGTTGTCCTCCAGACCCACCATGGCCAGCACATCATTCATGATGTACACTGTAATACCTCCGGCCACAACTGCAAATGCCACCCTCGCCATAAAAGATACCCGCTTTGAGGAAAACATAAATCCCCCTGTTGTGGCGATGCCCAGCACAAAAAAGATATGAGGACGAATATAATATGCCAGTAATCCTGCAATAATTAAGGCGATATACCTGGTTTTGACCTTTGTGATCGCATAAAAGAACATGGCCAGACTGAGAAACATCACAGATCCCTTGCCAAAAGATCCACTCCAAAAGTGAAAGTTGGGAAGAAACAGGATCAGCGTCATCAGGTCATATTTGAAAAACTTATTTGAAAACCGTGTATGTTCCCTGACAAAAACATAGAAATAACAAAAGCCCAGGAAGCCAAAATAGGAAAAGAGCATCATCATTCCTTCATAACTAAAACCCAGGTATTTCACAAACGGGTAACCTATAAACTCGATAAAACGTGTACTGGTACCAAAGAAATCCATCCAGCTTTCCCCTCTATTATTGTTTACTATTCTGGCATAATAAAGGATGGAGTCTGAAGGGTTGAAAACGGCGTACAGGTAATACACAAAACTCAAAGCCAAATGATAGAAATACAGTCCGTTCAGTATTTTTCCATCTAAAAAAGCATACCTGTTCTTAAACCACGAGATGGTGGCGAAGGAGGCTATTACCGTGAAGACGAGTCCGAAAAGAGTACCTAGCATTTAATATGTTGAATCGGGGAATTGGTTAATCGTGGATTTGTGGATTTGTGGATTTGGCCATGTGATGTGCGAGGTAGAGGAAAGGGGGTGAGGGGGTGCTTGTAATGTTTAATCGTTGAATTGTTTAATCGTTTAATCGAGGGAGTGGAGAAGGGAAAGGGAATTGGCTAGTTGTGGAGTTGTCTATTTGTCTATTTGAAGGGTGCGGAAGGAAAAAAGGGATTTTGGGGGTGAGGGTGAATATGAGGCCGGTGAGAGTGCCTGGCATTGTTTATTTGTGGATTTGGCTAGTTGGCCAGTTGATGGGTGGGGAGGGGGTTGGGGAAAGGGGAAGGATGTTTAATCGTTGAGCCGATGCTCGGATCGGGAAATCGTTTAATCGAGGAATTGAAGAATTGAAGAATTGAAGAATTGAGGGGTGGGTTTAGAGGGTGAGGGGGAGTTGGATTTTCTCTCTACAACATTACTTCTTTACAACATTACAACGTTGCCGCTTTACCTCCCTACTACGCTACATCTTCACAACATTTCTTCGTCCCAGGACTATAGGATTGTTACTGATGTATTCCGACACACAGGTCGCAACCTACCTCTTTACAACGGGCGAAAGATTTTTTGTTCCTGCGGCTCCCATGACCCCGGGATTGTCGTTGATGTACCCGACACACAGGTCGGGGGCTACGGTTCCCCTACCCCAATATTTGCTCATAAACCTCCATAAATTGCTCTGCAATCCGATCCATGGTGAAACGCTCCTCTACGATGGTGCGGCCGCGACGGCCCATGGATTGGCGGAGGGCCGGGTCGTTGGAGAGGGTGTGCATGGCCGTGACGAAAGACTGCTCGTCGTCTTTGGCTGACAGGATGCCGCTTTGGTTGTGGCTGACGGCCTCGGCTATGCCGCCTACGTTGTAGGCCACCACCGGCTTCTGACCATACATGGCCTCCAGTACCACTGCCGGCAGACCTTCTATCACACTGGGCAACACCAACATATCAGCCCCGGAAATAAACGATAACGGATCTGTTACAAATCCATAAAATGTCACATGGTCTTCCAGCCCCATGCGGGAAACAAACTTTTCTATATCCTCTTTTAAAGGCCCGTCGCCTACCAAATGCAGATAAGCTTCCGGCTTTTTCTGCAAAAATGCAGCAAAAATACGCAACAACCCTTCATGGTTTTTCTCAAAGGTAAATCCACCGATATGCAAAACATGAAATTGCCCCGAACCTAATTCTCTTTTATCACTATCAGTACCAGTCAGAATACCATTGGGTACAACACGACTTTTTCCCTCACATACCGGATATAGTTTTATCAAATCTTCTCTCGACTGCCGGCTGACCGAAAGCACATAGTCCGTCCGTTTGTAGAGCAACCCGTTAAACATCCGTTGTGGAAAAGACCTGATATAATTACTCACCATGCTGGCGTTGCGAAACACTATTTTATATCTCAAGCCAAACAGCGTCCTCACCAGTACGGCGTATTTGAGCGTATCGCCGGCATTGGCCTGCACGATGTCGGGCCGAAAGTCCTGCAATGCCTTTTTCAACGATTTGACCAAAGACCAATTTAAGCCTCCCTTTTTAGGCAGCCCCAGATCAATCGCAACGAGTCCGTTGCTCGAAAATGTACTGTCTGTGCTGTGGTATAAGGAGATATAACGCACCTCTACCCCTTTCTTTACCAGTTGCTCAGAAAGCCAGGCCGCTGAGAGCTCTGCTCCACGGGACTGACGGGCCGTTACTAGTTGGATGATTTTCAAGGGTTTAGGTTTTAGGTCTTAGGTTTTAGGGTTTAGGTCTTAGGTCTTAGGTCTTAGGTTTTAGGGTTTAGGTCTTAGGGTTTAGGGTTTAGGGTTTAGGTTTTAGAGATGTATGAGCTAAATGCTAAACGCTAAATACTAATTTCTATTTCGTATAGAGGTTATTAACCCATTGAGCATTTTTCCAATTTCCAAGCCCATTCCTTCCAACTCCAATAAGTGTTTATGGGTAATCCACCCCATCCTTTCAAACAAGTTGAGTAATGTAATTGTCTCATATAGTGACCCACGGGAAATATGTAAAAATTGGACATATTCTTTGTTAGATTTTCTACCCCGTCCTTCCGCAATATTCATAGCAACAGAGGCTGAAGATGACTCCAATTGCTCCATAAGACGAAAATGCTTCCGATCAGAAGTGTTGCTTTCTGCTATTTCAATAACCCTTTGGGCAAAATCCATACTCTTCTGCCAAACTGTAAGTTCTTTAAAGTGAAAGGACATATTTTAGGTTTTAGGTTTTAGGTTTTAGGTTTTAGGTTTTAGCTCTTAGCTGTGCACAACCTAAAGGCAAAAGGCTATAACCTAAATGCTATTTTAGGTTTTAGGGCTTAGCTCTTAGCTGTACACAACCTAAAAGCTAAAGGCTATGACCTAATTGCTAAAGGTTAATTGCTCCATCATCTCCCGCATATCTTCATGCACTTTTTCCAATGTAAAGCGCTCGTTGAATATACGTAGGCTTTCTTTTGCGAATTTTGATCTCAGATCAGGATCTGTGGCCATTTTTTCGATGCATGCAGACAATACCTGATGGTCGTTGACCGGGAAAAACAAAGCGTTTTTGTTTTCACCGGCCACTTCCCGGTTGTTGGGAATATCTGATGCTATGATGGGCAACCCTGCCGCCGCTGCCTCGATCAGAGCACCGGGAAGTCCCTCAAAGCGCGAGGGAAACACAAAAACATCAGCTGCAGCCAGCAATTGCTCCACATCTGTCCGGTGGCCCAAAAGCTTCACCTGACCGTTGAGCCCTG
>JAOUKG010000098.1 GCA_029882725.1 Cyclobacteriaceae bacterium | reverse complement strand
TACCTGCGTAACCCACCCAACAGGCCCGTATTCCACAATACAATAGACATTGCGAAAACAAACATGCCTACAAATATGCCAGAGAAATAATCTACATAATCCAGGTATTCGGAAAGTCCGTATTGGTCTCTTAAGGCCACCATTTCGGGGGCATACTCATCGGGGTCTTGGGCATATTTACGGTTAAATCCAGCGGCCATGGTTGATGCTTTGAGATCATCGTATGCTCCTGTGTCAAAATAACCAAGTAATTCACCCACGGCATCGTCCATGTCCAGAAATGCCCTTGCATCGGAAATATCCACAACAACAGCCCCTTTGTCCATGCCCGCCATTCCAAATTTAACAGTGCCGCTAACCACGAAATTTTCAAAGGTCATACTTCCATTCATGGTAGTGCCCAGATAGGTGATTTCATCGCCAATTTCTATATGTAGCTTTTCGGCAAAGTCATTTCCAATCAATGCCTCTTTGGGTTTTGAAGGCAGCGTCCCCCTCACAATCGATTTTGAAATATTCATTCGTTGGTCTTCACCGCTGGTACCCGAAAACAAATCAAATGCCATTCCACTGGCCGGCCCCTGGCCTTTGGAACCGCCCTTGTCATCGGGAACGTCAATTAAACCACCAAACTTAATGCGATCCACAAATTGTACGTCAGGGTAGTCCATGGCCAATTGCTTTTTCAATTCACCTACCTGCATCAGGGCAAGGTCGTTGGGCATCTGCGATAAGTTTTTCGCGTAAGCACGTGACATAATTTTCACATGTCCTGTACTGAAACGTGCATTTTGATCAACCAAATCACCCATTACACCGCGTATCCAACCACTTAATAAAATGGTCAGCATTACCCCAATGCTTATAATGATGATGGGGAGTACACTTCGGTTTTTGTCGGCGAGTATTCCTTTTAATAGAAACTTTATCATTGGATTTTCCCTTTAATTGCGTCAACTGGATTCATTTTGGCTATTTTTCTTGCCGGTATGAAACTCACTATGGTGGCCGAAATGACTACCAAAATTACGGTGCTTATTATAAGGCCTATCCCATAAACAGGGAAGACTCTCTCTGCAATTACTATTCCCATTTCCTGATTTGCATCGGGCATTCCTATACCGGTTTTTGCCAAATAGAGAAACAAGGGTACACCGTAAATGCACCCCACAATGGTAGCCAAAAAGCTGTACATACTGCCTTCTACTGTGAATAAACCCACCACACGCATGCGGGTCATTCCCAAAGCAATGTAGGTGCCTATTTCCTTTTGTCTCCTGAAAATGGATAATACCTGGGTGTCGAAAATGGCCAGTAAGGCAATGGCAAGTAATAACCCGTACAAAATTGAACTGCTGGTCTTTTTCATTTCAATCATTTGGGTCAGGTCTGAAAGTAATTCCTCCTGGGAAAAGTAATTCCAGTTTTTTACAGATTTACTTTCCATATCTGTGGTGATGAATAAAGTAGCATGATTGGTCAACCCTGTAATTTCCCTAAGTTTTTCAATGTCCATCCACAGTTGACCCTGATCTATCATAGAAACATTACAGTCAAAAATTCCCGCTACTGTGATGCCAGAGGCATCGTAGGTACCATTTTTATCACGCCACCTCATCAATACTTCATCGCCCACGCTCAGATTGGAGTTTTTCGCCATACGTTTCCCAATTAATACCGGAATTTGCGCTTCGCTTTCCCTGAGTAGGTGAGTGGGCAGTTTGAGTTCGGTCTGATTTACGTCAATGCCTTTAATGAGGGCCGAAATCATCCGTCCCTTTGGATAAATAGTGCCTTGACGCAATAATATGGGAATCATTCCTTCCCTCTCTGCAGATGGAATCACTCCGTGTCCGTCTAAAATGGTAAACGGATCATAGGGGTCATAGCTGCTAAAATGCAGCTGCCCCTGGCCAATTTCCCAGTCTATAGTATCCCGGCGTGCCTGTTCGTTCCATCCATCCAACAGTCCGTTATAAAATATAATGAGCACAAAAGCGAAGGACAAAATACCTACATTAAGCCAGGTGCGAAGTCCCGCGCCAATCAGGTTTTTAAAGGCCAATATAAATGCGAGTTTCATGATATTGAAAATTTAGCTTCTACCCACTCATCTTTTATTACTTTGCCATCTTCCAATGAGATAATACGATCCAGGTAGCCCATTACCTTTTCATCGTGGGTGGAGAACACAAAAGTGGTGTTCATTTCTCTGTTCAGTTTTTTCATGGTTTGAATAATGGCATGTGCATTTTTGGCGTCAAGATTGGCTGTAGGTTCATCGGCCAAAACTATATCAGGACGTTTTACCATAGCACGGGCAATTGCCACCCGTTGGCCTTCACCACCCGAAAGTTTGGAAGGTTTTTTATTGGCCATGTCCTGTAACCCTACCCATTCCAGGGCGTCCATCACCATTTGTTTTCTTTCGGCTGCCGATCGGTTCTGAAGTAGCAGTGAGAACTCAACATTTTCGTAAACAGTATAGATGGGAAGTAAATTATACACCTGAAAAATAAACCCCAAGTGCATATTCCTCACCATTGCAGACTCCCTGTGGGTCAATTTCGAAACACTCTTTCCCATGACAATGGCTTCTCCTTCGGTGGGAGAATCGAGTGTGCCCATGATGTTGAGGAGAGTGGTTTTACCCGAGCCACTGGGGCCAATCAATCCCGAAAATTCACCTGTTGTGAATTCGAGGTTAATTTCCCTTAAAGCGGTAAACTCACCATCCCCAACCGGGAAACGCTTGGTGACATTTTTTATGGAAATTATACTTTCTTCACTCATAGCTGTATTTGTTTAATGGTTAAAAACAAGCATCACCCTCAGGCCAGGACCCGCAAATGAACTGATAAATTTACTTTCTTCGTTTCCCATATTCAGTGCGGTTTTGGGGGTGTAATAGGTCATGAAAAAACCGGTTAATTTCTTGAAGCTGTGCTGGTAGTTCAGAAAGAAAGAAGCTGCCTGCGACTCCCAGCTGTAGGTGCCAAACATGCTCAAATTATCAAAAAAACCTAGCGGGTAACTGATACGCAGGGCAGAGGCGTTGTAAGTGGATGCGAAACCGATATGGTTTTGATCATATCCGAAAATAAAATGCTCTGCCATAACATTTAAGCCACTTCCCAGCCCGAAAGTGTAGTCCATACCCAGAGTTACCAGTGTTTGATGGGTAAATTCACCGATGTTTATACTTTTTTCGACTATTGAACTTTCAAACCACAGGCCCACGCCAACGTCCCACTTACCATCCAGGGCGATTCTATTTTCTGGTATTTGTGTAAAATCAGGGTTATCCGTAAGGTCAGAAGCATCGGCCGTGCGATGGTGGTAGGAGAGAGCCAATTCCCCTTTAGGTACGGGGTATTGAAATCTACCGCCAAACTCAGGATCTTTTTTAAAAGATTTTTCAAGATCGAAGCCACGGGGATCCTGATTTCCATAAAGAGCCCAAATCCAAATATTGGCATTATTCAAAAAATAATAGCGACCCAAAACTGCATTTACCCCATTTGTAATCGAAAGAGGGTCACGGGGATCAATTTCATTGAACCACTGCAAAGGACGTAGTACCATGGCTGAGCCGAAATCAATTTTTTGAAGGCCCAATCGTATTTCATATTGTTTTCCTGAGAAGCGGGTCCAAATTCTGTAGAATTTTATCTTGCCCTCTATATGAACAGAATCATTTTTATAAAAGAAAGCAGAACCGTGCGCATTGGCTGAGGCTTCAAAATACCAGTTTTGGGTGGAATCGAGTTTCCAATTATAATTAAGTTCCGGAAGGTACCTGCTGTTTAACAACCCCCGGGCATCGTTTTGGGGACTCCAGTTGGCTACTCCCAGCAGCTGACCATCATAATTGAAGGTGTTTTGCGCTTTTCCTTTCGGTGAAAGAATTAGCAGAGAGAAAACCAATAGGTATAGTTTAGTCACCTTCTGAGTTGTTTGAGTTGAGGATCCCGTAAAAAAAGAAGTTGGTCATCTCCATAATGGCGTCATGCGGAGTTTTATGGAGCGCAGTAAACTCAGGGTCAAAAATCTTTTCCTGAATTACACTGAGCATGTAAAAGATGAAATCTATTTTCAAATCCTTCCGTATCCACCCGTCTTTCTGTGCTTGCGTGAAATATTTTCTCATCTCCTTAGTGATACGCGTTTTGTATTCGTCGAAAATCTTCTTCAAAGATTCGTTTGAAGTATAGAACTCGGCCATAAATTCAGAACTTAGGTTTTGAGCATGTTCATGCTTCAGCAGTATGATTTTTTTAATTTTTTCCGGAAAGGGAATAGGCTGAGTCATGATATCCTGAAAAATAGAAGAGGCATCATCGAATATTTGTTTAAGCAACTGTTCAGCGACCTCATTTTTATTTTTGAACATGCGATAGAACGTCATCCGGCTTACTCCGGCCTCATTGCATATTTCCTCTACCGAGACCTTACGAAGGCCATATTTCCAGAACAAGTTTTTGGCTGAAGTCATTATAGGCAAGTAGTTTTTATTGTCGGCGGGATCGTTCAATTCGGGTGTTTTTTAGGTGTGCTATATTATGTTACGAATACATATATATACAACAAAATTTGTAACATATAGTTCATTTTGTAACAGGGGAGGGTGGGGTAATAGACAGTGGGTTAAATTTATTTTATACTCAAAATTAACGACAGAAATTTCCGGTTATTTGTTGCAAGTTCATCCGCTTGGCTTTGGTCCGGATGTCCATCCGGTCCTGTATCCCTATAAGGAGTGTAAATAGAAAATATAATTGACCACAGACCGGGTTTCAATAGTACAAGTCCCTCTTCTGAAAATCTAGATTGAGATTAAGATAGAGAATGAGAACTGAGATTTTATACGCTTGGCTTTGGTCCGGATGTCCATCCGGTCCTGTATCCATGTAAGGGGGTTTTAGCTATTATTTATTAAAAAAACGGCCCCGGAAACAAAATTCTGGCAAGGGTATCTGTCTGCATCAGTTCGGGGTGCAGGTCAATAGCTTTTTTAAGAAATAAACGCGCACTGTCTGGTTTGTTTTCTTCATAATAGATAACCGCTATTTCCTGTTGTAAAGAAAAGTTGGTCGTATCCATGGAATGACAGGTTTTAAGATACTCCAGACTCGTTTGTATATCTCCCTTTCTGTAAAAAACCACTCCCAATTGGTAATAAATGTTTATATCCTCTCCAATGTTACTTTGAATATAATTGAGGTCCATTAAGGCGCTTTCATATTGTTCAAGCTCCGTAAGTACGATGCTTTTTAAAAATAGATACTCCATATTGGTATCATCAAGCCGCACTGCTTCGTAAACAGAAGCAAGGGCTTCGTCATATTCCATATTATTATATTGCTCAATGCCTCTATCGTAAAATTTTTCAGCTGCTTGTTGGGCTTTGGTACTTGGTCTTCTTTTTTCTTCGGCTTGTTTTTCCAATGCGTTTTTCTGTGCTTCTCTTTTTACAAGGAGGCTTGCTATATCACATGAGGAAATGGATGTTAAAATAAAAAGGGAGATCAATGTAATAAGGTTGTTTTTCACTGTTTTGTGTTATTTTTGTTACTAAAGTAAGAAAATGTATTGTGAAATTGCAGTACGTGGGCAGGAAAATACTTTTTTTGATCCAAATAGTCGGGTATTCCATTTTTTGTGTTTCGCAAGTTTCCATTTAGAAAATCCCAGTGACACTTACGTTCCTTGCGGTTTTCGTTTCCCCACACATACTAAATATTCCTGTAAATTGCTTTGAGCACTTCATGTTTTAATTCCCTATCCTGATCCTTATTATTGAAATACGGAAACTTATAAATACTTTTGCACTTTATAATCAGGAAAAATTAATGAAAAAGCAGGAAGAGGAATCGAAAAAGTTAAGCCAGGATGAAATTCGTAAGTGTATTGCTATTTTGGAAACTTTAAATACCGACACCAATCAAATTTTTGAGATTCCCGAAGAAGAGCGATTGGCTTTGATCAAAGCTGCCGGGTTCTTTTCCCGACCCAGCAGAGAGGAGTTTCTCCGACGAAAAAAGGACGCCAAGAAAGCAGCTAAAAGAAAAATTATTGAAAAAGATAAACATGCCCGTAACGGTACTGGTATAAGAAGTGCAAGGGAAGCATCGGTGTTTGTAGCCCCAACTATGATTGCCCTCACGGGTAAAGAGGCCGAAGCTGCCGTAGAATTGGAATCCCCGCGAAATTGTTACGTATGTAAAAAGGAATATAACAAACTCCATCACTTTTATGATACCATGTGTACCGAGTGTGGCGATTTTAACTATGCAAAACGCTTTCAAACAGCCGACCTCCGGGGACAAGTAGCCTTGGTAACGGGATCTCGTTTGAAAATTGGATATCATATTACCCTGATGATGCTTAGGGCAGGTGCTACTGTTGTTGCCACCACACGATTTCCGGTCGATTCTGCCTTGCGTTATTCCCGGGAAGCCGATTTTGCAGATTGGGGTCACCGGCTCAAAATTCACGGATTGGATTTGAGACATATTCCCAGTGTAGAGATTTTTTGCAATTTCATAGAACAACAATACGATCGATTGGATATTCTGATCAATAATGCAGCACAGACTGTAAGACGTCCCGCCGGTTTTTACCAACATTTGATGCCTAATGAAGAACGTAACTACATGGAGTTGCCTCCTCTGGCGAAATCCCTGTTGGCCGATCATCATGCTTGTTTGGAAGAATTGGATCTGCTGAGCTCAGAGGTTTTAAAGGGACAAAATAAAAACTTGCCCGTTTCATGGCATGGAAAACAGTTGGGTATTGGGTTGAGTGCTTCTGCGAAATTGTCGCAAATTCCGTACAGTATAGACAACACCCTGGAGGGGCACGAAGTATTTCCGGCAGGGAAACTTGACGCCGATTTACAGCAGGTAGACTTGCGGAAAACAAATAGTTGGAGGCTGAAATTGGGTGAGATAAGCACCACCGAGATGTTGGAAGTTCAATTGGTTAATGCCGTGGCTCCTTTCGTTTTAAATAACAGGTTGGTAAATCTGATGAAAAAGGAAGATACAGGCACAAAGCATATAATCAATGTTTCTGCGATGGAAGGAAAATTTCATAGTTTTCATAAAGAAGACAGGCATCCTCACACCAACATGGCCAAAGCCGCTTTGAATATGATGACTCATACTTCTGCTTCAGACTTGGCAAAGTACGGTATTTACACCAATGCCGTGGATACAGGTTGGGTAACTGACGAAGATCCTATTGAATTGGCAAGGAGAAAACAAGAAGTTCACGACTTTCAGCCCCCGCTGGATATCGTAGACGGGGCTGCCCGGGTTTTGGACCCTCTTTTCGACGGTATTAACACTGGAAAACACTGGTGTGGAAAGTTTTTGAAAGATTACCGACCTATTAGTTGGTAGGGAGGAAGTGAGGTTGTTTGACAAGTGTACTTAAGAGAATTATTGTTTTGGCAGAGGAGTTTTTTTAATTTATCTATATAAAAAAATCCTATTGCATAAACAGGCTTATGCAATAGGATTAATCATTCCTTTCCTGCACAGCCCCTATCTAAAGGGTATGTGCTTTTATGGTTTATTTATTTTGCTTCATATTGGGATTTTTTAAGGGAGATTTGATTCAAAACACTTGGTAATACTTTCCTGTCAGAAAATACCTTATGCATGTTGCTTTGATATTGTATTGCCTTTTTGTAATCTCCTTCTTCACTTAAAAACTCACAATAATGATCTACATTTTGTTTATAGCTTATATGACCTATTGTTTCACAGGCCGATACAGTGTCCTTTAGGGCAGTATGTAGACATTTTTCCGCTTCCGTGATATCCCTTTTCAATAAATCAAAGGATTTATCCTTTCC
>JAOUKG010000097.1 GCA_029882725.1 Cyclobacteriaceae bacterium | reverse complement strand
GACCTTAGACCATTCGGTATTGGAAAACAGAAACAAGTCGACGATTACGCTTTTGGCGGTGGCGCTGGAATGGTGATGATGGTTGAGCCTATATTTAAGTGTATTGAAAAACTTAAGTCGGAACGGGATTATGATGAAATCATTTATATGTGCCCGGACGGGGAAACCTTAAATCAGCCCATAGCCAATCAAATTAGCCTAAGTAAGAATATTTTAATACTATGTGGACATTACAAAGGCGTAGACGAAAGAATTCGGGAACATCTTATTACCCGAGAAATTAGTATTGGTGATTATGTATTATCGGGAGGAGAAATTGCGGCGGCAGTATTGGTTGACGCAGTGGTGCGCCTTATCCCTGGTGTTTTATCTGATGAAACCAGTGCTTTAACCGATTCTTTTCAAGATGGGTTATTGGCCCCACCTGTATATACCCGGCCTTCAGAATATAACGGATGGAAAGTTCCTGAAATATTACTGTCGGGAGACACCAAAAAAGTAGAAGAATGGCGTTTTGAAAGCTCTTTAGAGAGGACAAAAAGCAGAAGACCTGATTTATTGGAATAATTTTTCAGTTCAATTAAAACAATTTAAAATTATTCCATTATATTTGCACTCCCATTTTTAAATGGTTATTAAAAAAAGAAATAAAATGAGCGATCTTATTCAACTTATTGATACCAATACCAGGACCAAGGTTAGTGAATACCCTGCTTTCAAATCAGGTGACACAGTAAATGTCCATGTAAGAATACGTGAAGGAAACAAAGAAAGGATCCAGCAATTTCAGGGTGTTGTTTTACAAAGAAAAAACCCGGGAACAGCAGGTGAAACTTTTACTGTAAGAAAAATTTCTTCAGGTATTGGAGTACACAGAATCTTCCCGATTGCCTCACCAAATATCGATAAAATCGAAGTATTAAGAAGGGGTAAAGTTAGAAGAGCTCGTCTGAACTATCTTAAAGGCCTACAAGGAAAAGCTGCCAGAATTAAGGAGAAATTATAATTTAACCTTAATAAATTTTAGGTTCAATTCAGAATTAAACTTGAATTGATTACCTTGCTTTACCTTACAGGAAAAATTCTTTTATGAGCTGGTTTAAACGAACAGATAAAGGGATTCAGACCCCCACTGAAAAGAAAAAAGAAGTGCCGGACGGGATTTGGTATAAAACCCCATCCGGTACTATTATTCGAACTGCTGAATTACGAAAAAATCAGTATGTTAGCCCTGAAGATGGTTATCATGTTCGTATAGGTTCAAAGGAGTACTTTGAAATTCTTTTCGATAAGAATGAATTTGTGGAATTGGATCCAAATTTGGAATCTGAAGATCCTTTAAAGTTTACAGACCAAGTTCCATACCCTTCCCGAATCAAATCATCACAACAAAAATCCAAACTCAAGGATGCCGTTAGATCTGCTCATGGAAAAATGAACGGTACTGATGTTGTAATCTCGTGTATGGATTTTAGCTTTATAGGAGGATCTATGGGTTCTGTGGTAGGTGAAAAAATTTCGCGAGGCATTACTTACGCGTTAGAAAATAAAATTCCATTCATTATGATCTCCAAATCAGGAGGTGCCCGTATGATGGAGGCCGGTCTTTCGTTGATGCAAATGGCTAAAACATCGGCCAAACTTTCACTTTTACACAAAGAAAAAATACCTTATCTCTCTATATTAACAGACCCTACTACAGGAGGTGTTACTGCCTCATATGCTATGCTGGGAGATTTTAATATAGCCGAACCTGGAGCCCTTATTGGATTTGCAGGTCCTCGTGTAATTCGTGAAACGATCGGAAAAGACCTTCCCAAGGACTTCCAAAGCTCAGAATTTCTTCAGGAACACGGTTTTGTCGATTTTATAGTAGACAGAAGGGAAATGAAGAAAAAATTGAGCCTTTTGTTAGGCATGCTTAAAACCCAATAATTTTTTTTGAGATAAAAGTTAGCTAAATTCAGTAGGTCAAATACTGAATTTATGTTAAAAAATTACTTTTCTGTTGCCTTACGGAATATTTTAAAGCAAAAAACATATTCCCTTATCAACATTTCAGGCCTTGCCATTGGCATGGCTTCCTGTATTTTAATCTTACTTTTTATTGAAAATGAAAAATCCTACGATAATTTTCATTTGAAAAAAGATAGGATTTATAAGGTTTATCTTGAAAGGATTTATCCTGACCACATAACAAATTATGCTATAATCCCTGTTTCTTATGCCCCGGTATTGTTATCAGATATTCCAGGCATAAAAAACGTAACCCGGGCCTTTGGGAACATCAATAATGTAAGAATGGTGCATTATGTCCCTGAAAATCAACAAAAAAAATCCTTTGAAGAAAAAAAACTCCTTGCTGTAGATTCAAGTTTTCTCGATATTTTCACAATAAAAATACTTTCTGGCAATGGGAAAAAAGCGCTTTCTACTGCTGGTGGTATGATCGTTACAGAAGAAACAGCCAAAAAATATTTTGGTAATGATGAACCTTTGGGCAAAATTCTGACTACCGACTTCGGAACATATTCCGTAATGGCTGTGAGTCAAAACATTCCGGAGACTTCTCATTTTGATTTCGATTTTTTATATGGCCTGGTCAATGTGCCGCAACTTATAAACAATGAAAACTTTGTGAATTTTTCAGTGCATACCTATTTGGAATTGAATGAAAATTCTGACCCTGCTATGATTGAGTCAAAAATCCCTGAGCTGGTTAAAAAATATGCTGCCCCACAAATACAACAAACTATGGATATTAGTTATGATGACTATATCCAAGCAGGAAATGGATATAATTACAAACTAACGAGTCTATCAGAAATTCATCTAAACCCTACTAACTATCAATTGGAATTTAAAGTGGGCGGAAATAAAAATGATGTGATCGTCTATTTTTCCATTGCTATACTTATTTTGATAATTGCAGGAATCAACTTCACTAATTTATCAGTAGCCAGATCAACGGAAAGAGCCCGTGAAGTAGGTATTAGAAAAACACTGGGCTCCTACAAATCTCAATTAATAGGTCAGTTTTTGACGGAATCAATAATAATGAGCTTAGCAGCATTGATTATAGCTGTTGGCATTTCTTTTATCGTACTTCCTCAATTCAACTCTTTGGTAGAAAAAGATCTTAGTTTGCCACTAAATAGTATTATTACACCCATATTAGTTATTAGTGCCTTATTAATTGGGGTTATGGCCGGAAGTTATCCTGCATTTGTGATTTCAAATATCAACACGATAAGCGTACTGAAAGGAGGTGTAAAAAAAGGAAAAGGAGGATCTTTGCTAAGAAACAATTTGGTTACCTTCCAGTTCCTGATATCAATTAGTTTAATTGTCTGTACACTAATTATGAATGACCAAATGAATTTTATTAAAAATTCTGATTTGGGATATACCAGGGAAAATATACTAGTAATTGAAAGGGCAGGTGTACTTCAAAACCAACAAAAGGCCTTTATCAATGAACTAAAAAATACAAATAACGTTATTAATGCCGCTGCATCAACCAATATACCTGCCAACCAGTATTTTGGTATTAGTTTTCAAAAAGAAGGGACATCAGAACCCTTCATAGCCAATGGCTATTTTATTGATGATGAATATATTGAAACACATAATTTCACTATTCTGGATGGCGACGGCTTTGGAATCAATAGAAATGATTCACTGAATATTATTATCAATGAAGAAATGGCTCGTTTGCTTAGTTTCAAAAACCCCGTTGGGGAAAAAATTAAACTTACCGGAGGAAATGCGAATGGGATAAACCCTGAATTCACAATTATTGGAGTTGTTAAAAACTTTCATTACATGACTATGAAAGAAAACATTTCCCCTTTTGTAATGCTCAGTGTTGAAAATATAAGTGTTAGTAACCCTATACTTAACTATATTTCAATAAAACTTAAATCAACTACAGATCAATCTATAGCTGAAATAAAATCAATATGGAATCAATTGGTACCAGAGGAACCGTTAAAATATTCCCTCTTAACCGATGAACTCGACCTTTTATATTCAAATGAATTAAAATCTGGAGAAAAACTGGCAACATTTGCCAGTTTGGCCATAATTATTTCATGTATTGGGCTCTTTGGGTTGTCGGCCTACACCACTGGACTAAGAATAAAAGAAATTGGTATAAGAAAGGTTTTGGGCGCCTCTACTGGGGAAGTTTCCTTTATGCTTACATTTGATTTTTTAAAATGGGTAGGTTTGGCTTTTATAATTGCATTACCTTTAAGCTACATAGGAATGACAAAATGGCTTGAAAACTTTGCCTATAGAGTAGATTTAAATTATGCTAATTTTATTATTGCCGGATTACTTACAATGGTTATTGCAATACTTACTGTAAGTTTTCAATCTATAAAAGCAGCATTAATGAATCCTGTAAAATCTTTAAGGAGTGAATAAAAAAGAGTGTAAAAAGATAAAAGCCACCCTTGCGAGTGGCTTTTATTCAACCTAAACTAAAAAATGAACCTATCATCTAGCTTTATGAATAACACAATTCATGCCATAATTGTTCATTGGTTTAGAAAATATTTTATTACTGGTGAAATTTATGTTTTTTAACAGTATCAATAAATAGCTTAACCTTTTCAGGATCTGTATCGGGATACACTCCATGACCGAGATTCGCAATGTATTTTTGACTTCCAAACTCGTCAAGCATTTCAGTTACTTTTTGAATTAAAACATCATCCACGGCATATAAAGCACAAGGATCCAGATTTCCCTGAAGAGTTTTTTCATCCCCAATAATTTCCCTAGCAGTCTTTCCATCTACATGCCAATCTAAACCAATGGTTCTACAGTCTAAATCCTTTAATTCACCGAGTGAAAAATTGGCACCTTTTGAAAATACAGTGATGGGAACCTCATCAATTTCCTCACAAATTCTATTGATATAACGAATACCAAATTCAGCATATTGTTTTTTATCAAGTATTCCAGCCCAGGAATCAAATATTTGAAGTACATCGGCACCTGCTTTCACCTGTTCTTTTAAATAGGCAATGGTACTTTCTGTGATCATCTCTAAAAGTTGATGCGCCATTTTAGGATTTTTATACAACAGTCCTCTGGGTTTACTAAAAGTTTTACTGCCGCTACCTTCAATCATATAGCATAAAATAGTCCAGGGAGCTCCAGCAAATCCAATTAGAGGAACTCTGCCATCAAGCCTTTTCTTAGTTTCTTTTATAGCATCAAAAACATAATTGAGATTCAAATTTGTAGAAGTTAGTTTCTTCAAATCTGCTTCAGAATTAATTGTTTGTTCAAAATAGGGACCTTTCTTTTCAACCATTGTATAGGGTAAACCCATTGCTTCGGGAATTACCAAAATATCAGAGAAAATAATTGCGGCATCCACTCCTAAAATATCCACTGGTTGAATGGTAACTTCTGCAGCCAAATCAGGAGTTTCAACTAACTCTTTGAAGCCTGATAATGACTCGCGGATAGCCCTGTATTCAGGTAAAATCCTTCCAGCTTGCCGCATTAGCCATACAGGAACCCGATCTGTTTGCTCACCTTTTGCGGCACGTATCAATAAATCGTTTTTTAGCATGCACAAAGATACGTTTCTTTCAAATAATCAAAACAAGTTCAAACATTTAAAATATCGTCTCCCTGATGAATAATTTGAAGCAACTCCATTATTTCTTCCTTTTTCTCTTTTTCTCCGGCCTTTTCATAACTGATTATCAAATTTCTCAATACTCTTCTAATGATATCAACATCATCACAGGGCTCTAAAAAAACGGGGTGAGGTGTAAGCTTTATTTCTTTAATGTAATTTTCAATATCGGCTCTGGTAAAAATCAGCCCTTTATTATATGCATTAATATAAAATTGGTCATACCGAGGATCTTTGTAGGTAAGGATAAATAAATTCGGAAGGTTTACACCAAATACTGGCAAACCCAACTTCCTGCAAATAAGTAAATAAACTATGCAGATAGATATTGGGTTCCCTTTTTTAGTCTCAAGCACACAATTGATATAGGAATTTGAAGGTGAGTGAAAATTTTTGAGATTTCCAGCAAATTTCAATTTAAAAAACAGTACACTATTCAATATCTTGATCTGATCATAAGGATGTAAGTCAGGCTTAAAATTCAACCACACTTCATAAAACAATTGTTCAATTTCATGACTTATTTTTTCATACTCCAAATCCGGGTATTGGTATGTTGCAACAATCCAAATTCCTTTTAATAAATCTGAACTTTCATTTTCATGCCAATTTTTTAAACGGTCTTTAACCATTAAAAATTGAAGATCATGCGTTAAGTCTTCGATTCTTTTCTGTACCAGTGGATTAAAATTATTTTCCCATTCTTCCTCCAAATAGGGTATTATCCCATATCCAATCTCATTTATCTTTTTACTGATCATGGAGAAAATCGCAGGATCATCATCGTCCAACAAGGAAAGTAATGCCTTTATTTCACCTTCATTCATCTATTACGTTTGTATTACTCCAACATTAAATTTTTCCAGGGGCGCATGTGAGGCCACCTCCAAACACTCAGAAACAATCTTTCTTGTATCCAGTGGGTCAATAATATCATCTACCCAAAGTTGTGAGGCCGCATAATATGGCGACATCTCTTTTTCGTATTTATCGGAAATAGACTTCAGCAATTCATTTCTTTCATCCTCTGAAATCTTCAATCCTTGAGACTTTAAAGTAGAAATCTTGATTTGCAATAAAGTTTTTGACGCCGACTCCCCACTCATTACTGCAATTCGTGCAGATGGCCATGCAAAGATAAACCTTGGGTCATAGGCTTTACCACACATTGCATAATTTCCAGCACCAAATGAATTTCCCAAAACTATGGTTATTTTTGGAACGGTAGAATTAGCCACTGCATTTACCATTTTAGCCCCATCCTTAATAATTCCACCCTGCTCTGCTTTGGAACCTATCATAAATCCCGTTACGTCTTGCAAAAAAATAAGTGGAATCTTCCTTTGATTACAATTCATTATAAATCGGGCAGCTTTATCTGCAGAGTCCGAATAAATTACTCCGCCAATCTGCATCTCTCCCTTTTTTGTTTTTACCAATTTCCTTTGATTGGCAACAATTCCAACAGCCCAGCCATCTATTCTGGCATAGGCACAAATTATTGTTTGACCGTAGGTTGGCTTGTATTCATCTATATTTGAATCATCTACCAACCTAAGCAGAACCTCTTTCATATCGTAAGGTCGTACAGGATCGGCCGGAAAAATAGTATAAATATCAGCTTCATTTAATTTTGGTTCTAGCGGAGCCACCCTGCTAAAACCGGCATTTTCCGGATCCCCAATTTTATCTATCAATGCCTTTATGTGATCAAGGCAGGCTTGGTCGTTTTCAAATTTATGGTCTGTTACGCCACTAATTTCACAATGAGTGGTTGCTCCTCCAAGCTCTTCATTTTCCACATTTTCTCCAATTGCCGATTTTACCAGATAAGATCCTGCTAAAAATATAGTTCCGGTTTTATCAACAATTAATGCTTCATCCGACATAATAGGCAAATATGCACCCCCGGCAACGCAACTCCCCATTATAGCTGCTATCTGTACTATGCCCATTGAACTCATTTTAGCATTGTTTCTAAACTGACGCCCAAAATGTTCTTTATCGGGAAATATTTCACTTTGCATCGGCAAAAATACACCTGCACTATCAACCAGGTATATAATAGGTAATCTGTTTTCCATGGCTATCTCCTGCGCCCGAAGATTCTTTTTTGCCGTGATTGGAAACCATGCTCCTGCCTTTACTGTAGCATCGTTGGCTACTATTATACACCTACGACCACTCACTCTTCCTATTACCACAACGACTCCCCCTGATGGACAACCCCCTTCCTCCTC
>JAOUKG010000096.1 GCA_029882725.1 Cyclobacteriaceae bacterium | reverse complement strand
GGTTGTTTCCGGTTTAAAAAAAGAATGGTAGCCTGGCTTACCGATGATACTGGCGAAATCGAACTTGTTTGGTTTAAAGGAATACAATGGGTAAGCAAAAAAGTGATGCCAGGGCAAGAGTATATTGTTTTTGGTAAACCCGCAAAATTTGGGAGAAAATTCAACATTGCACATCCTGAAATTGAATTTGCATCTCAGGTTGCCAATGAGATCAAAGCTGAACTTCAACCAGTCTATTCTACCACCGAAAAACTAAGAAAACATTATCTCGACTCAAAAGCCCTTGCAAAAATTCAAAAAGGATTTGTGCCCGATGCTGTAAAAAGGATACCCGAAATAATTCCTGAAAATATCCGAAATGCATATAGCCTCATTGACAGGCAATTGGCTTTTTTGAATATTCACTTTCCGGAAAATAAAGACCTACTCAATAAAGCTCTTTACCGAATTAAATTCGAGGAATTTTTCTTTATCCAATTAAAACTTCTCTCCATAAAAAAAGAAAGAGACCAAAAATTTGCTGGCGAAATATTTAAGGACCCCTCATTACTCACTGAGTTTTATAATGATTATCTACCTTTTGATTTGACTAATGCACAAAAACAGGTCATTAAAGAAATATATAATGACATGAAATCGGGGTCTCAAATGAATAGGCTTTTACAAGGAGATGTAGGTAGCGGAAAAACAATTGTGGCTTTTATTTGCACACTTTTGGTAATTGGCAGCGGCGCCCAGGCCGTTATCATGGCTCCTACAGAAATTCTTGCAAGTCAACATTATGAGGGCCTCCAGCATTACGCAAAAAAAATGAACCTGAGAATAGGCTTGCTCACCGGCTCAACAAAAAATTCTGATAAAAAGAAGATCAGGGCTATGCTTGCCGATGGTGATATTCACATTATTGTTGGAACCCACGCCCTCATTGAAGACAAAGTACAATTTAAAGATCTGGGGTTGGCTATTGTGGATGAGCAACATCGATTTGGAGTAGAGCAACGGGCCCGATTATGGCAAAAAACCAAAGGACACTACCCACATGTGTTGGTAATGACCGCTACCCCCATTCCTCGTACACTGGCCATGACAGTGTATGGCGATTTGGATGTCAGCGTAATTGATGAATTACCAGAGGGAAGAAAACCCATTCAGACAATACATCGCTTCGATGCTCACAGACTAAAGGTAAATCAGTTCATCAGAGATCAAGCAGCCTTGGGAAGACAAGTTTACGTGGTTTATCCACTCATTGACGAATCTGAAAAATTGGATTTAAAAGATTTACATGATGGATATGAAAGTATGTGCAGAGCTTTTCCTGATTTCGCAATAAGCATAGTACATGGAAAAATGACCCCCGATGCCAAAGATTATGAAATGCAGCGGTTTGTGAGAGGGGAAACCCAGATCATGGTGGCCACAACAGTAATAGAAGTTGGTGTGAATGTACCCAATGCCTCAGTCATGGTAATTGAAAATTCAGAGCGATTTGGCCTTGCTCAACTTCATCAGTTACGGGGCCGTGTAGGCCGGGGTGCCGAACAAAGTTACTGCATTCTTATGACCAAATATGAACTCTCAAAAGATGCCCGTGTGCGTATTGATACCATGGTTAGAACGAATAATGGCTTTGAAATTGCCGATATGGATTTAAAATTACGTGGCCCCGGAGATTTGTCGGGCACACAACAAAGTGGCGTAATGGACTTGAAACTGGCAGATATAAGTAAAGACGGGAAAATTTTACAGTGGGCAAGGGAAGCTGCCCGAACCCTAATTGAACAAGATCCAAATTTAGAGAAACAAGAAAACATTCTTTTGAAACAAAAATTACTCGCAGATACAGAAAATGTTATAAACTGGAGCAAAATAGGGTAAGGGAAAATTGAAGCCTTCAATTTGACACATTCTCATATTAAAATATTATTTTTACAAACTATGAAATACTTCTGGATACTTTTTATTGCAATTGTTGCCTGTCAACCACAAAATACTGAAAACAATGAAATTTCAGATCCCTACCTGCTCGACCCCAATCCCGCAGGAGAAACTTTTAATATGAGGGATTCCGATAGCACTGCCATTGCAATTGCCGACCAGGTTATGGAAGCAATGGGAGGCCGTAAAAAATGGGATCAGACTCGGTTTATAAAATGGAACTTTTTTGGAAACAGAGACCTGATTTGGGATAAACTTCAAAATCGAGTTAGAATTGAATCTCCCCGCGATACTACCGTGTATTTAGTAAACACTGATGACAAATCTGGAAAAGTATTTAAAAATGAACAAGAAATAACCGATCCTGAAAAATTAAAAACCCTACTTGAAAAGGGCTATAGTATCTGGATAAACGACTCTTATTGGTTGGTTATGCCTTTCAAATTGAAGGATTCTGGAGTTACTCTGAATTTTGTAGGAGAAGATACTACAAAAATGGGAGTCCCCTCTTATGTATTGCAACTTAAATTTGAAAACGTAGGCGTTACACCTCAAAACAAATATAAAGTCTGGGTAGATAAATCAGACTCCCTCATAAAACAGTGGGCATTTTATAAGGAAGCAACACAAGATACTGCGTCAGCAATTTGGCCCTGGGACAATTATAAATCTTTTGACGGTCTATTGTTGTCAGGCGATCGTTCAGACAATAGCGGCCCTCGTATTGTTAGTGTACCTGATTCTATTTCAGATCAGGGTTTTGAAAAACTGGAAATAGAACTTAATTAACACTAACACAATTCACTTAGCAGTAAAATGTATGCCATAGTTGATATAGAAACTACGGGAGGTTATGCGGCAAATCACCGTATTACTGAAATTGCTGTATTTTTCCATGATGGGCTACAACTATTAGATCACTACCAAACACTTATAAATCCGGAACAGCCTATTCCTGAGTATATCACTGGCCTTACCGGTATTACTGACAATATGGTGGCTAACGCTCCCGTTTTTTCTGAAATAGCTGAAAAGCTTTACCGAATGTTGGAAGGAAAGGTTTTTATAGCCCATAATGTGCATTTTGACTATTCATTTATAAAAAGGGAATTTGAACTTTCAGGTTTCGAGTATAACAGCAAAAAACTGTGCACGGTACGATTGAGCAGAAAACTTATCCCGGGATTAAAAAGTTACGGATTGGGAAATCTGTGTCAGAGTCTGGGAGTAACTATAAAAAACCGTCACAGAGCGGCCGGAGATGCCGAGGCCACTGCCATCATTTTCCATCAATTAATTCAAAATGATACCAAAAATGTAATTCAGGACATATTAAAAAAAGAAAATAAAGAAACCAAACTTCCTTCTAATTTACCCAAAGAAGAATTTGAAAACCTCCCCAATGAACCGGGGATTTATTATTTTTTGGATAAAAACAACACAGTAATTTATGTAGGAAAGGCCATTGATATCAAAAAACGCATTGAGGGGCATTTCACCGGGAGTAAAGGCACTTGGAGTAATTCCAACCTCCTCATGCTCATTCACCATATTAATTATGAGCTTACCGGAAATGAATTGATTGCATTGCTCTTCGAGAATGATGAAATTTTACGTATTTGGCCTAAATACAATAAAGCTCAAAAATCTTTTTCCAATTCATGGGGAATTTATCAATACGAAGACCAAAAGGGGTATTTACGACTTTCCGTTAACAAAGTAAACAAGAACCAGAAGCCACTTGTATCACTTCCCACCCATTCCGAAGTTTGGCAGTTACTCAATTCCCGAATTGAAGAATTTAAATTATGCCCAAAACTTTCAGGAATTCAGAATACAGCTGAATTCTGTTACGATTATGATTCAGGCAAATGCGATGGTGCTTGTGGGGGTAATGTTTCTTCGGAAGAATACAACACCAGAGTAAATGAAACCATCGATTCCTTTACCACTAATGAATTGAGCCTGGTATTATTTGGCTCCGGGCGAAATGAAGAAGAGACGGGCTTTGTGATATTGGAAAATGGCGCGTATAGTGGTTTTGGTTTTGTCAATAAGGAAGATTCTATTCAATCATTCAGTGACCTTGAAAAATTTATAAAGCCAACAAAAGATAATCATTATTCCCGTCAGGTTATTTTTTCCTTTTTATTAAAACCAGGTTACAAAACATTTTTACTTGCAGAAAATAGTCTTATTCCATACAATTTTGCTGATTATCTGGGAAATTAATTCAATTCATGCCTTACATTTAGTACATTTACTTGTATATAATCCTTACACAAGAAAAGAAGTTGGATGGGTTTTTGTACATATTCCGATTATAAAAATATTTAAAATGGAAATTACCCAATTAAATAATAGACTAATAAAAAGGTGTTTAAATACGTTATTAGTTTTACTAACCATGATTTATTCAGGAAATCAATTTCTATATGCACAAGAAGATACAGAGGCAGAAGAGGAGGAAAAACATGAATTGGATAGAAAAGGGGGATTTCAGGATATTAAACTCAATTCAAATATTGAAGAGTATTCAGGGCTTGAGTACAAAAAGGATATAAAAGAAGATTTGTATCCGGGAGCGAAGTTGTATGTAAGCAAAAAAGGTTCTTATACCAATATTGGAAAAGTTGAAGTTCACGGTGTGGAAGTGAAAGTATACAAAAACAGATTTATGAAATTATTGTTGAAATGGACAAGGACCCTGCTATATATCAGGGACTCACGCGCAATTTTGGGGACTCCAAATACAACCTTGTAGAAAAGGCCTATTATTGGAGAACCAAGAATATTAGATTGTATTTTAAACCCAGAGATAGGAATAGATTGGTGTTGGAATATTATAGCTATGTAATGGACAGGTTGAGAATGCAAGAAATAAAACAATCCTATACAGATGTTTCTGATGACTTTTAGTAAATATCCCCTATGAAAAATCTTCTAATAGTACTTTCTTTAATATTCACTTTAAGTTCTTGTGTCGATTTAGGGTTTTATGAACCACAACCCCTATCGGGAAAAATTGTAAAAAGTTTACCAAACAATTACAAAGGCAAATATATTAACAAAAAAGACACAATTATTATTGGTGAACAAGTAGTAATAAGTGGGAAAGACAGCACAAGCCTGATACCCTCTGAAAATATGATTTTAAAAAAATGGAAAGATTATTACTTTGTTAATTCAAAAGAAAATAACCAAGACTACTGGACTGTAGTAGTTGTAAGACTTAAAAAAAACAAATTGGATGTATACATGCCTGAAATAGGAAGTGATGATGGCGAAAAACTTTCCAAGAACTATACCATTGAAGAAATTAAAAATAAGGATGGAAAAATTCAGGCATTTATCATAAACCCACCTCCTTCAAATTGGTCCAAATTTTTGAAAAGGAACATATACAGTAAAAATACGCTAAGAAAGACCAATTAAACCCTCTCTTTCGATTGGTCAAAATGTTTTGAAAAATCGAGAATACTCTTAATTACCCTTTTGGGTGGGGCAAGCATAATTTTATCAAGATTTTTTAAATTTGACAGAAAATCAGAATATTCGTTTCTGAAGCCCGGGTTTTCATTCAGCACCCTTTTAAATTCTGTTGATTCATCATCTGTCATTTCATTATAAAAAAACCGTATCATTTCATTCCGGGTAAAAGTTTTTATCATAGGCAATTTTGTGTTTTGTTAATTCTTTTCTAAGATTAATTAAGGCATATCGCATCCTACCCAAGGCAGTGTTTATACTTACACCCGTTTTGTCTGCAATTTCCTGAAAACTCATTCCTATATAATGTCTCATAATCAAAACCTGACGTTGGTTGTCGGGCAACCTTTTAATTAGATCCCTCACACGAGCATTAATATCTTTTCTAATTTGTTCTGTTTCAGCATCATCTTCAGAAAAATTCAATGAATTAATCACCGAGTTTCCATCCTCAAATACTACCTCAGGGCGCCTTTTCACTTTTCTGAAATGGTCTATTGCCATATTGTGTGCTATTCTGAGAACCCAAGGTAAAAATTTTCCCCTTTCATCATACTTACCAGTTTTAACATGAGTCACAACCTTCATAAAAACCTCCTGCAGTATATCTTCAGCTACAAATTTATCTTTTACAATTAAGTATATTACTGTATATATCCGGGCCTTGTGCCTGTTAACCAATTTGCTAAAACCCTCTTCATTTCCATGTTTATACAACAATATTAATCGAACATCTGATATATTGTTTGATATAATGTTATTCTCCATTAATCGATTCTGTTTAGTAACGTAGAGGTTTATCCCATATTGTGATTTTTGATTTAAAATTAGTTTATGTATAAACCAAATGTATATTAATGAAAATAATTATCCAAACAATTTTGCACTTTTTAAATATTGCATATTATTTAATCAATTGAACAACCTAATACAACGAAATGATGAAGTGTTTATTGCGCGGGTTGGTAAAATTTATATTTCAGCAAAGGGATTAAAAGAAATAACTTTTGAACTAGAAATAGACAATCTTAATTATTTCGTCATATCCTCTTATCTTTGCAACAATGAAAACAGTCCAGGAATTATCCGAAGATGAAATTGACAATCTCAATCCCAGAGATTATATAATTATTAAAAAAGCCCGGGTAAACAACCTCAAAAACCTGAGTGTCGCAATACCACGAAATAAACTTGTGGTAATAACCGGTTTGTCGGGTTCAGGAAAAAGCTCTTTGGCTTTCGACACTCTGTTCGCCGAAGGTCAACGGATGTATGTGGAGAGCCTTTCCTCCTATGCACGCCAATTTCTGGGCCGTATGGAAAAACCAGAAGTAGACTATATTCGTGGGCTCTCCCCCGCTATAGCCATCGAACAAAAAGTGAACACAAAAAACCCTCGCTCCACGGTGGGTACCACTACAGAAATTTACGATTATCTGAAACTCCTTTTCGCAAGAATCGGAGAAACTTTTAGTCCTGTTTCTGGTGAAAAAGTGATGAAAAATAAGGTAGAGGATGTTGTGAAATTTATCCTTTCCCTTCCTGAAGGTGAAAAATTCTTTATTACAGCTCCCCTTGTGGTTCATTCCGACCGTACACTCGTTGAAGAACTTGCATTACTTTTAAGTAAAGGATTCACCCGGGTTTGGTCCAAAGGAGAAGTGGAATTTATAGAAGATGTTATTGAAAAAAAACCAAAAAAGGGCTCATACGAAATTCTTATAGATCGGGGTAAGGTAAATGCAACAGATGAAGATCTGTACTTCAGAATTTCAGATTCTGTTCAAACGGCTTTTTTTGAAAGTCATGGTGACTGCACTATCCATTATCAGGATTCCACCAAAAATTTTAGCGATCGTTTCGAATTGGATGGAATCGTTTTTGAAGAGCCTTCTGCCAACTTTTTCAGTTTTAACAACCCCTATGGTGCCTGTAGGAATTGTGAAGGCTTTGGGTCTGTTTTAGGGGTAGATGAAGACCTGGTTATACCCGATAGAACCAAGTCCGTTTACGAAGGTGCCATCGCCCCTTGGCGGAGTGAAAACATGAATAAATGGCTTCAACCTCTGATAAAAGAAAGTATAAATTTCGATTTCCCTATTCACAGACCTGTTGAAGATCTCTCCGAAGAACAATACCAGCTTTTATGGAATGGAAATAAACACTTTAAAGGTATTCACGCATTTTTCAAACATATACAATCCAAACTCCATAAAATACAGTACAGGGTTATGCTAAGCCGGTACCGTGGAAAAACCACGTGCCCCGACTGCAAAGGATCACGTCTTAGAAAAGATGCCTCCTACGTTAAAATCTCAGATAAGTCAATTATCGATTTGGTTTTAATCTCAATTGACGATTTAACTATCTACTTTGATAACCTGAAACTTTCTGGTGAAAGTGAGAAAATTTCAAGTAGGGTATTGAAGGAAATACAAACCCGCTTGCATTATCTTCAGGATGTAGGACTTGGATACCTTACCCTTAACAGGCTTACTTCCACTCTTTCAGGAGGTGAGTTTCAGCGTATAAAATTGGCAACTTCTCTGGGAAGTGCCCTGGTAGGAAG
>JAOUKG010000095.1 GCA_029882725.1 Cyclobacteriaceae bacterium | reverse complement strand
TTCAAAATCAGAAATATTGATGGAGTATTATTTAAAACTCAAGACGGCATATTCTGATTTTGATATTAATTTATTGACAAAACTTTTAAAGGAATTTCCGGTTCTTATTGACGATGTACAAAAACAATTTCAAACCAAAGATTAAATGGAGCATAAAAAGGAATTCAGGAGCAGGATTTTGGTAATAGACGATCAGCCTAATAATTTGAAATTAGTTTCTTCTTTGTTGAAAAAAAAGTATGAAGTGTTTTTGTCAATGGATGGGGATATTGGTTTGGAAATAGCCAAGGAAAAAAAGCCCGACCTTATACTGCTTGATATAATGATGCCTGGGATAAATGGCTTTGATGTTTGTAAAAAACTAAAAGAGGATAGTGTTACTTCTGAAATTCCAGTAATTTTTCTTACAGCAAAAAATGAGGATGATGACATTCAAAGGGCGTTTGACCTGGGAGGGGTTGATTACATTATTAAACCTATCAGATCTGTAGAATTATATGCGCGTATAAACACACACCTTTTGATTTATCATCAACAGAGGGATCTGAAAAAACTGAACTCTGAAATCAATGCACTAAATTTGGGCCTGGAGGAAAAGGTTCAAATTAGAACGAATAAGCTAAATTTAACACTTTCTAACCTTCAAAAAAGAAATGATGCTTTGTATCAATTTTCCAGTATAATTTCGCATAACCTAAGGGGACCGGTGGCTTCGATACTCGGATTGTCTGAAATTCTGAATATAAAGGAAACAGATTCTTCAAATAAGGAAGAGATTTTTAAACACGTGATAGGTTTGACAAAAAATTTAGATTCGATTGTAAGGGATTTGACTAAAATAATGGAAGTCAGGGATCAGAATAATTTAGAACTAACTAAAGTGAATTTAAGGGAAGTTATTACTTCAGTTCAAAATAGGTATAAAAATGAATGTGAATTAAATGAAGTTGAGTTCGTTTTTAAATGCGACGATAATTTAAGAGAAGTCTTTACAGAAGTTTCCTACGTTGAGAATGTTCTTTCATTGTTGGTTTCAAATGCGATAAATTACAAAAAGAGTGTGGCTGATGCTTTTGTGATTGTTAAAACAGAAAAACAAGATGATGGTTTTTATATTAGTGTTGAGGATAATGGTCTCGGTATAAAAAGTGATAATTTAAAAGAGGTTTTTGAACCTTATAAAAGGTTTAACGTGGATAAAAACGGAAAGGGTTTGGGATTGTATTTTGCCAAAATGCAAGTAGAATCTTTGGGAGGAACCATTGAAGTTGTTAGTGAAATTGGCAAAGGAACTAAGTTTACCATAATGATACCGCAGGAAAATACATTAGTGAGTGGTAATTAGTATTTCCACTAACCAGTTGAAAAACACTAAGAGTTCTATTGCATTCCCTTTATTTTTTTGTTTTTAAGAAGGTATAGGTAAAAAAAACACAAACTGCCTAAGTACTGGTTTCCCCCTGTATTTTAAAGAGCAAAATAAGTGAAGCAGACAGTAATGCCACTGCCCCGAGTTGATGCATTACTCCAAGCCAGACAGGAACACCAAACAACAAAGTAGTAACACCTAAAAAAACTTGTAGGAGCCAAAAGCCACCCAAATAATACGTTTGCTTTCTAACTATCGGATCTTTTATTTTAAATAGATAAAAAACAGGTATTAAAATTAGATAGGGTATGATTCTGTGGATAAACTGAACGGTTACGGGTTCATCAAATATTGAGAGAAACCCCATTGATGAAAGTTTTTCATAAACAACAGGAGATATCCAAACATTTCCCATTTTTGGCCAGGTATTAAAAATTAGCCCTGCTTTTAACCCTGCGACAAATGCACCGTAAATAATTTGGATGACAATTAAGAAAAGAGAGATTAAAGCCCATTTTTTTGCCTTGGTCTTCACTTGGATATTTTCAATTAGCTTAGGTGTTTTTATCTTAATCATTAAATAAATGATATAAGTATAAACACCTAATGCTGCACAGAGGTGTATGGCAAGCCGATAATGACTTACCGCAGGTTGGTCTTTCAATCCACTTTTGACCATAAACCAACCTATAAACCCTTGTAATCCACCCATTGCCAGTAAAATTAGCAGATGTTTTAGCCATTTTTTGTCAAAGGCCTTTTTGTAAATAAAAAAAAGAAAGGGAAAAATAAAAACCATGCCTATAATCCTCCCAAGGGCACGGTGAATGTATTCCCACCAAAAAATGGATTTAAAATCTTCTAAAGTAAAGTGTTGATTTACTTTTTGGTATTCCGGGTATTGTTGATAGTTTTTAAATTCTTGTTGCCATTGTACTTCATTTAAAGGAGGAATAATTCCGGAAATCGGTTTCCAATCGACCATAGACAGGCCACTATGCGTAAGGCGTGTGATGCCGCCAATCACAACCATGAGTAAAACCAACGCGGCTCCTGTTGCGAGCCAATAGAAGATAATTTTCTTATATTTTTCTAACACTTTTACCTTTGGTTTAAAATATGTATTAACCTGTAATAAAACTTAGCTTGTTCCGTTTGCTTTCGGATTTGAGCGTATTTAAATTGTGACAAATTTACGTTCAAAGTATTCAGGAACAATAAATTAACAATATAAAAACATCTAATAAGGTTATATGGCATTGAAGAATACAGAACTTATTGATAAGAGTAAATATATAAGCAGGGATTTGAGCTGGCTACAGTTTAATGATCGTGTTTTGGATCAAGCCAGAAGGGAACATAGAACCATATACGAGAGATTAAAGTTTATTGCAATCTCTGAATCAAATCTTGATGAATTTTTTATGATTCGAGTTGGTAGTTTATATAGTTATCTGGATTATAAAAAGCAGCGTAGAGATTATTCAGGGTTAAGGGAAATTCCTTTTAAGAAACTATTATTCAAAACGTATAAAAAATTAAGAGAGGAACAATCAAGGGTATATTGTAATTTGCTGAAACCTTTGTTTAAGCCAAATGGCTTTGAAATTGTAATGTATAAGGATTTGTCTGAAAAGGATAAAAGTAAGGCCGATAAGTATTTTTGCTCTACAATTTTCCCTATGCTCACCCCAATGGTGTATGATAGTTATCATACTTTTCCAACGCTTGCCAATTTGAGATTGGTTCTTGGAGTAGTTACAAAATTTGAAGGAGACCAGGCTGATAATAAAAAGCTTTCTTTTGTTCAAATTCCTATCAATATTCCTCGCTTTTTTGAAATTGTTCGTAAGGATTCAATTCATTTTGTACCTATAGAAGACATTGTTTCAAGCAATATTTCCGCTCTTTTCAGAAATGTTGAAATTCTTTCTAAAACATTATTTCGTATAACCCGAAATGGTGATTTTACACTTGAGGAAAGTGAGGATATCGAATCAAACTTTTTGGAAGAACTTAGACAAAAGTTGCGCACCAGAAAGTCCGGGAGGGTTGTGCGTTTAGAATACAAGGGCGATGCAGACAAGTGGATGTTGAATCAATTAATGGAAAGGTGGAAAATTGAAGATATAAATATTTCCAAAGTCGGGGAAGACGATCTCATAGATTACACGGGATTGAAACAAGTGGCCGAACACACTCAATGGAAAGATAAGTTGCCGGAAATTCCAGCTCCTGTAAAACCATTAAATTTTCCGGAACAAGGTTCAAGAAGTATTTTCGAAATTTTAAAAGAAAGGGATATACTTCTGCATCACCCCTATAACACGATAGAACCTGTAATTGAATTGTTGGAAAAGTCGGCAGTGGATCCAAATACGCTTGCCATAAAAATTACGATTTACAGATTGGCCAATAATAGTAGAATTAGTGCAGCACTATTAAAAGCAGCTGAAAATGGAAAGCATGTTTCTGTTTTGTTTGAAGTGAAAGCCCGATTTGATGAAGAACGAAATTTGGAAGAAGCTCAAAAACTTCAAAAAGCAGGTTGTTTTGTGATTTATGGAGTAAGTAACTTAAAAACACACACAAAACTTCTTCTTATTGTAAGGAAAGAGGGAAAATCTGTTACACGTTATGTGCATTTAGCCAGTGGTAATTATAATGAGATTACGAGTAAACTTTATACAGATATAGGATTGTTAACCACCGACGAGGTAATAGCCGAAGATACGAATGAGTTTTTCAACGTAATTACGGGGCATTCTTTTCCTACTTCCTATAAGAATCTTTTGACAGCACCTCGTGAAATGAGGACGAAGCTTATAGCCATGATTGAAAATGAAGCGGCCAACGCTCTGAAAGGACTACCTGCAGGTATTGTGGTGAAAATAAATTCCCTACAGGATAAAGAAGTAATAGACAGTTTGTATGCAGCGTCAAAGGCAGGTGTTCCTATTAAGTTAATTGTTCGGGGAATTTGCTGTTTAAAGCCAGGGAAACCCGGTCTAAGTGAAAACATTGAAGTTAAATCTATTGTAGGGGAT
Organism: Cyclobacteriaceae bacterium; assembly: GCA_029882725.1. Classification (GTDB taxonomy): domain Bacteria; phylum Bacteroidota; class Bacteroidia; order Cytophagales; family Cyclobacteriaceae; genus JAHEMU01. Next base: position 3,609 of record JAOUKG010000095.1, on the reverse strand, counting down.
TATCTGGAACATTCCAGAATTTATTATTTTCATAATAACAATGCTCCCATATTGTATGTAGGAAGTGCAGATATTATGGTCAGGAGTTTTGACAGGAGGATGGAATCCTTATTTAGAATAGATTCACCTATCCTAAAACAACAATTGATCAATAATCTACATTGGAATTTAAAGGATACAGTTAATTCATATATATTAAAAGATTCAGGGGAATATTTGCCTTTGTATGATAGTGAAGAGAGATTTAATATTCATAAGGCCTTTTACACAGTAAATAAAAGTATTATAAAGGGAATAACCTTATTTCCTGAAAAGAAGGAAGAAAAGGAAATCATTATATCAGAAAATTAACAACGATACATTGGGAAAGACTATTTATTATATAGCAGTAAGGGTAATTTGCATATTTTTTATTTTTGCAGGAATTTCTACACAAGCACAAACCAATCATTGGGAATCGGTGGTTTATGATTCAGATAGTTGGAAGTATCATGTAGGAACTACTGCTCCCGGAGCCGGATGGAATCAACCTGGCTTTGATGATACAATATGGCCTCAAGGCCAGGGGGGATTTGGTTATGGTGACTTTGACGACATGACAGTAATTCCCACTACACTTTCTGTATACATTCGAATCAATTTTGATATTACCGATCTTACTGTTATTGAAGAAGCCTTACTCCAGGCCGATTATGATGATGCTTTTATTGCTTATTTAAATGGTCAGGAAATTGCCAGAAGTGGTTTTTCTGGTTGGACTACTGAGCCATCCTTTAATACCCCAGCAGACCAATTACACGAAGCGTCTATGTATTCAGGTGGCATTCCTGAGAGTTTTAAATTTGATAAAAGTCTCTTAATTCAAGGTTCCAATGTTTTGGCTATTCAAATACATAATCAGGACCTAAATTCATCTGATTTGACCTCCAGGTTTTTTGTTCATCTGGGCATAAACAATGCAAGTAGTTATTATAGGAGCACACCAACGTGGTTTGTGGCGCCTGTTCCATTTCAATCTTCGAATTTGCCCTTAATATTCATTGAAACGGGAGGGCAAAATATTCCAAATGACCCCAGGATTATTGCCGATATGGGCATTGTAAATAATGGGATTGGTCAACGAAATGCTTTAGGGGACCCTTTTAATGAGTATTCAGGAAAAATTTCAATCGAAATAAGGGGTTCAAGTAGTCAGGGATTTCCTAAAAAGAATTATAGAATAGAAACCCAAGATGCACTTGGATTAAACCTGAATGTTCCTTTGTTAGGAATGCCTGCAGAAAATGACTGGGTATTGCATGGCCCATTTTCCGATAAAAGTTTGATGCGAAATGTCCTTACTTTTCATATTGGGGAGAAATTGGGATATTATGCTCCGCGAACACGATTTGTTGAGTTGTTTTTAAATAATGAGTACTGGGGTGTTTATGTTTTAATGGAAACCATAAAAAAAGATATTAACCGGGTGGATGTTGCTACCTTAAATCCTATTGATGTTTCGGGGGATCAACTTACTGGGGGGTATATAATTAAAGTAGACAGGGCAGATCCGGAGGGTGGTTTTTGGGAAAGTGGATATTCAAATAACGGGAGTAAACACGGATATCAAATTGTATATCCCAAACCAACTGATGTGATGCCCGAGCAAATGAATTATATTAAAAACTATGTTAAGGACTTTGAAACTTTACTATGGGATTATAAAATAGACGACCCGATTACCGGATACTCTTCAATGGCTGATGAAAAATCGTTTATTGATTTTTTTCTTGTGAATGAACTTTCCAGAAATGTGGATGCATATAGACTGAGTTCATTTTTATATAAAGAGAAAATTACTGACGGTGGTAAATTGCATGCCGGTCCTTTGTGGGATTTCAACCTTGCCTACGGAAATGCCGATTATTGTGAAGGTTGGGCAACCAGTGGTTGGGCATATGTAGGAAATTGTGATGGGGGAGTACCTTTTTATTGGGCCAGGCTGCTTAGTAGTAAAAGGTTTATCGAACAATTGAAACTGCGATGGACAGCGTTGCGGCAGGCTGAATTACAAATACCCCTAATCCATAATTATATTGATTCGGTAGCCTCTGTACTCGATGAATCTCAAAAAAGGAATTTCGTAAAATGGCCTTATTTGGGAAAATATGTTTGGCCAAACTCTTTTGTTGGAAACACTTACCAGGAAGAAGTCGATTATTTAAAGGGGTGGGTTGAAGCCAGGTTTTTGGCGTTGGATTATCAAATTCAAAACCTGGAACCTGTATTCGATTATAAGTATCTTACTAATTTTGAAACCCAGATATACCCGAATCCTTTTGTAGGTAATTTAAATTTGCAATATGCACTAAACAGAACAGGCGAAGTGAAAATAAGTATTTTGAACACACTTGGTCAAGAAGTATATTTTAAGGATTTTGGTGTACAGCAATCGGGAGTATATGATTATGAATGGGATGGATTTGATAAATGGGGCAAAGATATTTCCCGGGGCATGTATTTTGTCATGGTAAGTCACTTAAATGATGTAAAAACCATTAAACGGATTATAAAGAGGTAGTTTTACCTTCCGTTGAAGCAAAAAGAAATAAGATTTGCACCCATTTGCAGCGCTTTTTGTCGAATGGATTCAGGGTCGTTATAAATGTGTTGATCTTCCCAACCGTTACCTAAATCACTTTCATAAGAATAGAAGCAAATCAGTTTGCCTTCATAAAAAAGACCCAAACCTTGTGCTGGTTTTCCTTCGTGTTCGTGAATTTTGGGAATCCCATCAATAAAATTAAATTTTTGATGATATACGGGGTGTTCAAAAGGAATGTCAATAAATTCAAGTTCAGGAAAAACCTTTTTCATTTCCAGTCTAATAAAGGGGTCAAGACCGTAATTATCATCAATATGGAGAAAACCTCCACCCAGTAGATAGTTTCTTAAATTTTCAGCTTCTTTTTGTGAAAAGACCACATTGCCATGGCCAGTCATATAAACGTAGGGATATAGAAAAAGATCAGTACTTCCTACTTCAACTACTTCTTCATCGGAATGTAATTGAGTAAGAAGTTCTCTGTTACAAAATTGAATTAAATTGGGGAGGGCGGTTTTATTTGCATACCAGTCCCCTCCACCATTGTATTTCAATTTTGCGATTTTAAGTTGAGCCTGCCCCAGTGTAACTGAAAAGGTGGCAAGGTAAAATAAGAATGCAAAAATTATTCTCATGCAACACCAGGACCTCCGGTTTGTGCCGAACCATTTGCAAATGCTTCAAGTTTTCCAATTTCCTGATCTATAGTCCATAAACCAACTCCATCTTCACCTATAATGTCAAATAATTCAACAGCTCTTCTTGCAATAGTTTCTTCTTCCCTTTGTTCTGTTACATACCATTGCAGAAAGCTAAAGGTTGCAAAGTCTTTTATACTGAAGCAGTGGTCAACAATATTATTAATTGACTTGGTTACTTCAATTTCATGTTCGAGAATAAGTTCAAAAACTCCTCTCAATGATTCAAAATGATGTGTAATGTTTGTTATTTCAGGTTGAAGGGCATGGCCACCAGCTTCATTGATATACCTGAATATTTTTAACATATGCATACGTTCTTCGTCG
>JAOUKG010000094.1 GCA_029882725.1 Cyclobacteriaceae bacterium | reverse complement strand
ACGTTATTTTGATTGATCTACCGCCAGTAAGTATGCTGCGCAGGGTTTAGGGAGAAACCATTGAATTGGTGTCTGTATATGACAATAGGTAAAATCCTGATAGCCTGAAAAGTTATAGATAAGGTAAGTGCTGGCAAATCCATTGCTTCCCTGAATTGATACTAAAGGCTATGACCAAATAGACTACTCAGCAGGTTTCGATCCGACATTTGGCCCGGGAGCAGCGGATGTTTTGAATCTACTCATTGGCAACAGCCATTAAAAGGAGTATCTTCATCATTTAATAAAAGATGCTTCTAGATCTTATAAGATATTCTCTTGGAGCAAACAGTTATTTGAATTTTAGAAAATGAACGAAAATGATTTTATAAGAAGTGCCAATAATCTAACCTTTCATGATTTTGAGAGTTTTACAAGAGACACTATTGCTATAGATGAAAAACTTTTTGAATTAGTGGTTAAAAAGTTAATATATAATAGAGTTAAAGGTATTATTGATGGTTTGTTAATTGGGAAAAGTATAACTGAAGATACTCTTATGAGAAAAGTAATTGATAGTTATATAATTGAAAGGAATTTAGAAAAAAAATGTAGAGAATGTGGAATTGTGGTGCCAGAGGGAAAAATTAATCACCTTAAAACCCTGCTATTTATTCTGACTTTAATACTTCCATTCATTCTTATTTTATCTTTATTTTTTTTCAACAATGATATTTTTATAGTGCTTCATTTATTTATTTTTAATAAATTATTTATTGGTACGATATTTATAGTGATTTCTGGTTTGATTATTGTTTTATTCCCTAAAATATTTATAATTAATGATTATCCAAAGGATATGTCATATAGGTCTTTTATCGAGAGTGTTGTAACTAAGAATTTGTTTTTTTTTAAATTTAATAATTATGAAAAAGTATATGAATTTATAAATGAGGAATGCAATAGCGGAAGGTTTCATGGTAAAATCATATTGTAAATAGTGCAAGAGCTTATAATAAGGTGATGTATGGAAAATAAGAACTAAAATTTATTTTTCAATAATTTTTAGTTCTTATATATTTAGTGCCATTGGACAGATATTTCACAGTTCCAGAACCAACTTGGTTTTGATCTTGGCTGTAAACTCCCTTCTCCTCGCGGTGATAAACCGTCTCCACTACCTCACCCGTCATAATTTTTTATTGTATTTATTTTTAGGTGTAAAAAATAGTGCCTGTCCTCTCCTACAAAATCTCAGTTCTCATTCTCTATCTTAATCTCAATCTGGATTTTCAGAAGAGGGGCTTGTACAATTGAAACCCGGTCTTTGGTCAATTATATTTTCTATCTATACCCCTTATATGGATACAGGTCCGGATGGACATCCGGACCAAAGCCAAGCGGATGCACCAAAGCCCAGCGGATGCGAACGAACGCCCTGATTAAATCTCGTCCATACCACCGAAGTGAAACGTAGGTGGATAAATCCAGATTCAGCCATTGAGGTTGTCAGAAACTATCAAAAAAATTAACTACCTCGATGGATTGTTCAAGGAGACTCTTAACAGATTAAAAGAAATAGGTGTAGAATACCTTATATCTGGTAAATACCCATACACCAGTGACCTATAAGGTTTTCAAAAAAGACAAAAAAAATAGGATTTGCAGTGTATAATTACCACAAATCCTATTTTAAATAAGAATAAAATATTGCTTATAACTCGGTTATTCTCAAGTTTTTCCAATATACTTTGATACCACCACCAGAATGGATTTGCAAAGCAATTTGTCCTTCAGCCTGACCAATTTTCTCATCTGTAAGAGTGATCATTTGATGACCATTCAACCAGGTTGTTACTTTGTCGCCTTCAACACGAACTTTCATGGTATTCCATTTTCCGAATTTCAAATATTTATCAAGTGATGGATCGGGTTTGATCAACCAACCTCTACCATACGATTCGTAAATTCCACCTGTATCGTTGCCCGGAGGAGCTACCTCAGCTTGCCATCCTGTAATCTTGGTGCCATCGATAGATGAACGGAAAAACAGACCACTGTTTCCATTGGCCTCTTGCTTGAATTGTACTGTGATTTCAAAGTTTTTGTAGCTCTTTTCTGTAGCTAAATACCCGTATTCAGCATCAGGGCCACTTTCAGAAATTAACAATCCTTTTTCAACATACCATTTCTCAGTACCGTGGATTTTCCATCCAGTAAGATCTTTACCATTAAATAGCTTTTGGCTCTGTGAAAATGCACTTGAGCTTAGCATTAATGCAATTAAAATTAGATATACGTTTTTCATGATTCTTTTTTATTGAAATAATTTTTACAAAAATGAGGTTTTTGATGGAATTAGCACAATTTTAATTTATCAATGGTCAAAAAATCATGTAGAATAACGGTTTTTAATAAACAATTGATAATTAACAATTATAACCGCTCTCCACTCTTCCATCTACTATCAATTAAAAATTATATTATATTTGAAAAAACAATTACTCATGAAGAACATCATCTACTCCTTATCCACGTTTCTTGTCATTATATTTCTTTTTGTTCGATTATCGCCCGAAAAGAAGGAAGGTTTTACCTGGCCAAAAGGAAAAAAAGTGGCTGTAAGCCTGACTTTTGATGATGGTCGTGCAAGTCAGGTAGAAGTAGGTACGGCATTACTCGATAAATATGACGTGAAGGCGACTTTCTATGTGGTGCCTTCTGCTGTTGAAACGAGATTGAAAGGGTGGAAAAAAGCAGTAAAAAACGGACATGAGATAGGAAATCATTCACTAAATCACCCGTGTACGGGAAATTTTAATTGGTCGAGAGATCATGCCCTTGAAGATTACTCTATCGAAGATATGAAAAAGGAACTTACTAGTGCTAATGAGCAGATTAAGTCCTTATTGGGCGTTACGCCTGAAGTGTTTGCTTATCCATGCGGACAAACCTTTGTAGGTAGGGGAAAAGATACCAAAAGTTATGTGCCGGTTGTGGCAGAATTATTCAAGTCGGGTAGGGGCTGGATGGATGAAGCTCCTGTTGATCCTACTTACTGTGATTTCGCTCAACTAACAGGAATGGAAATGGATGGAAAAGATTTTGATGAAGTAAAGAAGATGATTGAAAGTGCCAGGGAATCTGGTAAGTGGCTGGTTCTTGCCGGGCACGATATGGGTGAGGGCGGAGCACAAACCACCCGTCTTTCCATGTTGGAAGACCTGATGAAATACGCCGCCGATCCTGCCAATGGAGTATGGCTCGCTCCCGTAGGCACCGTGGGAAATTATGTTGCCAATAAATAATTCTCCCCTTATTTTTTCTATTATTTAACGGTATTAAGTGGGTTAAATTGAAACGAATATAAACGTTTATAAACGGTTGTTTTGTCTATAATTACCGAAATTTACGAAACCTTTCGAAGGTTCCAAACCTTCGAAAGGTTCGTAAAATCCGAAAAATTCGTAAAATCCAAAGGTATTTTAGATTGCAATAAAATTCTGAAGTCAAACCCCATTGAACAAATCCCATTGAATAATCCTGATTTATACCTCTCTGATTTATCACCTCTTTAGATAAATTTAATTACTATTATCCTAATGGATAATTGCTTATATTTTCCCGGAATTGGTCCTAATGTCTTTCAGACTCCAGCCCTTTATACCTCTTAAACTTCTCCTTTAACTTTTTGAATTCAAATAACCACTTATTCTACACTTTAAACTTTTACTTCATGTATCATACGATAAAGAGTCATTCTTGAAATGCCGAGTAATTCCGCAGCTTTTGACTTATTGCCCCCCGTCTTTTTTATTGCTGCCTGCACATTGGAATAGTTTGTACTTCTTTCTATAATCTCTTTTTTCCCCTTAATGCTCTTTGGCAAGTCTTCCAGAGTAATAATGGAATCTTTTCTGAATTCTGTATTGAAAATAGCCGAGAGACAAGTGTTTTTTAACTCACGTACATTTCCCGGCCAATCATAACTTTTAAGTAGGTTAAACACTTCATTTTTAACACTTATATAATGGGCTTCATGGTTTTTAATAAAATGACTAAAAAGCAACATTACGTCACCTTTCCTGTCACGTAATGGAGGAATTGATAGGGTCATTACATTTATTCGATAAAGCAGATCAGATCTAAACTTTACATTGTCTTTTAATTCTTTATTCGTGGCGGCCACAATTCTAACATTTACAGGTATTCCTTCGGTACTACCCAACCGATAGACTGTATTATCCTCCAACACACGTAACAGGTAAGTTTGCATATCCAGAGGCAACTCTCCTATTTCATCTAAAAACAAGGTGCCCCCGTTGGCTACTTCAAACATCCCTTTTTTTCCTGAAGGGTTTGCATTGGTGAAGGCTCCTTTTACATACCCAAATAATTCGCTGGCAATAAGGTCTTTTGGTATGGCCCCACAGTTTACAATTACAAAAGGTTTTTTGTTTCGTTTGGAATAGTCATGAATGACCTTAGCGAAAAGTTCTTTGCCCGTACCTGTTTCCCCCACGATTAAAACAGGATAATCATTGGAGCCCATTTGTATCGCTTGTAGCTTAAGTCGCTCCATTTCAGCATTTTGTGTTACTATTTCTGAAACTCCATTCGACTTTTTATTAATTGAAAAACTCCCTGGAAGGGCAGCATTATTGATCTTATCAAATACTGCAATTCTCCCCAATATTCGCCCACTTATAATGTAGGGGCTGGTACTTACCATCCATTCCCTTCCCTTTTCATCTTTATATTTATTTTTAATTGGAAGAAATGTTGGCAGGCTCATTTCAGGAGGGAAAATTTGGAAGCTATCACCCGAAATCAATCCCAATTCCCTGACCGCTGGTACATTTACATGTGTAATTTTGAAATATTCATCGAAAGCAATTACGGGTTTTTCGGAGTTTAATAATTGAAAATAACTACTTTCCTCAGAAAAAAACAGATGCTCATACAAACTAACTTCTATAAGACGTCCTATGCTTTGTACCAGGGCACGATTATGAAGGGAAACCAGTTTTTTATTCCCTGAAATATTGACGACACCTAGCTGTTTACCTATAAGTGGGTCACGAATAGGCATCCCCGTACATATCCACTCATGAAAACCACTACAATAATGCTCATAGCCAAAAACAGATACTGTATTGTTTTCTTTTATAACACTTCCAATACCGTTGTTGCCACAATTCTCTTCGGTCCATGAAGCACCGGGTAAAATATTGACTTTTTCCGGTATCAAGTTCCTCCCTTTAGTATGTAATAATTTCAGGATTGTACCTTCATTATCGGCAAGAATAACATAGGGATCCAGATTTTTTAACTCCTGAAACAAAACATCCATATGAGGAATTGACGATTTTAAAATTAACCGGTTCATTTCAAGTAGAGAATCCAATTCCGAATTGCTGGCAATATTAGGAGCACTGGCTGTGTTTGATTTTACTTTTAATGACTCACAACGCTTCCATGCATTTTCTATAGAAGAACTTATAGCCCCGCCGGAAAGTGTATGGTTTTCATGGTATTCCTGCCAATCTTTTAATAAGGCCCGATCTATGGAAAGATATTGTTCGAATTCTTGTATCATTTTTCAGGTTACTATAATCCGGAGATATCAACTGTAACATTGTTAATTACAAATCTGCTGTAAAGTGTTACAAACTGTAACATATGGACGAAATTCAAATACCATTATCTTAACTAAAAATACGTTTTTTATTTCAGAAAACCAACTTTTCAAAACTCAGGGGGTTCTGGCATTTTATTTTCATAAGGGTGGTTACACCTCAAAATGAGGGTGCGATAATACTTAACTTTAACATACTATTATTATGGAAATCAGTAAAGAACATCTTCTCTGGATGTATGAAAAAATGAAAATGTCGCGTTTGTTTGAAGAACGTATGCAAGCCGCTTATATGGAAGGCAAACAACCCGTATTTAACATTGGATCCGGGCCTGTTCCCGGTGAAATGCACTTGTCAAATGGACAGGAACCTGCAGCCGTGGGTATTTGTGTACATCTTAAAAAGGAGGATACTGTAACCGCTCCCCATCGTCCTCATCACCATGCTATTGCTAAAAATGTAGATCTGAACAAAATGACTGCCGAGATTTTTGGAAAAAAAACGGGTCTTGGGAAAGGAAAAGGGGGGCATATGCATTTATTCGATCCTGAAGTTAAATTTTCCTGTGGAGGAATAGTAGCAGCGGGTATACCTCATGCCGTGGGAGCAGCACTTGCTGCCAAAAAAAAGGGAAAAGACTGGGTTGCTGTTTCATTTATTGGTGAGGGTGCTGCAAATGCCGGGGCTTTTCATGAATCATTGAACCTCGCCTCTTTGTGGCATTTACCGCTGATTGTAGTAATAGAAGACAATTCCTGGGGAATTTCCGTTCCTAAATCAGAATCTACCTGTGTGCCAAGTAATGATGTTCGGGCTGCCGCATACGGGATAAAAGGATATTTGGTAAAAGATAATGATCCTTTCGAAATGTATAAAGTTTCCAAAGAAGCAGTTGAAAGGGCCAGGAAAGGGGGAGGTCCCTCTATAATTGAAATTGAAACCTATAGGTTTTTAGGTCATTTTCAGGGAGATCCTGAATTGTACAGAGACAAGGAAGAAGTGCCTTCTTTGCTAAAAAAAGATCCTATAAACCGGGTTATGAATTTTATGATCGAAAAGAATCTCAGTAGTAAAATTGATTTTGAGAAAATAGATGCCAGAATAGCAGCAGAGATAAACAATGCTTATCAGTTTGCTATGGAAAGTGAACTACCACACCCCGAAGAGGCTCTTGAGGATGTATTTGTGTAATTAAAAAAATGTAAAAAAATAAAAATATTAAAATGGAAACGTTAACTAAAACAAAAAAACTAACGGGCAGCAAAGCCATGACTCTGGCAATTGAACAGGAAATGGAAAGAGATGATAAAATTTTCATCATGGGTGAAGATGTGGGAACCTATGGAGGAATTTTCGGGTCATCAACAGGACTAAAAGAAAAATTTGGAAGTGACCGGGTTATGGATACTCCCATTTCTGAAACGGCTTTTATCGGAGCAGCCATCGGAGCAGCAGCCGAAGGATTCCGCCCTATTGTGGAATTGATGTTTGTTGATTTTCATGGAGTTGTAATGGATCAGATATACAACCATATGGCTAAAATTACCTACATGTCGGGAGGTAATGTGAAATTGCCCATTGTGTTGACTACTGCCGTAGGTGGGGGGTATAGTGATGCGGCACAACATTCTCAAACATTATATGCTTCCTTCGGTCACCTTCCGGGGCTTAAAGTAGTAGCTCCAACCTATCCCTTTGATATCAAAGGTTTAATGGCGGCAGCTATCAGGGACGATAATCCGGTTGTTTTTATGTTTCATAAAACCCTTCAGGGGCTCGGCTGGATGGATCAAATCCCTGCTTCTTTTGGTCCGGTGCCTGAGGAAGAATATACTTTGCCACTAAATAAGGCCAAAGTAGTACAGGAAGGGAGTGATATTACTATTGTTGGTGTACAAATGATGACGGTAGCTGCTGTAAAGGCTGCCGAAATACTGGATGGAAGTGCTATTAGTGCGGAAATAATTGATCTGATATCGGTGAAACCCATTGACAAGGAAACCATAATTAATTCTGTTAAGAAAACAGGAAGATTGCTTATTGTTGATGAAGATTATATGTCTTATGGCATTACTGCCGAAGTTGCCGCTATCGTTGCTTCCGAAGGTTTTGCCGCATTAAAAGCTCCTATATGTAGATTGGCTAATCCCGATGTGCCAATTCCCTACAGCAGGGTTCTTGAGCAGTATGTTTTGCCCAATAGCCATAAAATTGCGGAGGCAGCCAAAAAAGTAATTTATTCATAAAGAACAAGTATGTCAGAATTAGTTGATATTGTTTTACCTCCTGAAGTGGGGGAAGGCACAGAAAGTTTAGTCGTTTTGTGGTACAAGGAACCCGGGGATTCATTTATGAAAGAGGAGGCCTTGCTGGAAGTCCAAGCCGATAAGGCTACTTTTGAAGTGCCTGCCCCATTTTCAGGAGTA
>JAOUKG010000897.1 GCA_029882725.1 Cyclobacteriaceae bacterium | reverse complement strand
GGTCTATTTCATGTATGTCTCTTTTTTTTTACGATGGCTCTCAAGTTGAGTTGGCAATATTAGCATCAATAATAGCGAGTATCGGATTTTCTGGTTCATTGGTTTTTTATGATGCTTTCCTTCCTGAGATTGCCACTCCCGATAAACATGACCAGGTTAGTGCTAAAGGTTATTCTTTTGGGTACTTCGGCAGTGTTCTTTTATTGGTTTTTAATTTGTTTATGATTAAAAATTACGAGCTTTTTGGGCTAGGGAATGAAAAGGAAGCCATGCAATTTTCCTTTTTAATGGTTGGGATTTGGTGGATTGCCTTTAGTCAGATAACTTTTTATATGTTAAAAGAAGATTCCAAAATTATTAATCACTCCGAATCATTAATCTATGACGGGTATAAAGAGTTGAAGAAGGTTTTTATAAAATTCTCGTCCTTAAGCCAAATTAGGATCTTTTTGTTATCTTATTTTTTTTACAATACAGGGGTACAAACCGTTATCTTGCTGGCTGCTACTTTTGCTTCTAAAGTTATAGGTATGGAGGGGGGGAGTCTTATTGTACTTATACTTATTATTCAGTTGGTTGCTATCATTGGAGCCTATTTTTTCGCATGGCTTTCTAAACTTATTGGAAATAAATCTGTTCTACTTATCATGATTACTCTTTGGGCAGGGGTTTGTATTGCTGCGTATTATACCCATTCTGAATTTCAATTCCAGATTGTGGCCGGAATAGTGGGTTTTGTTATGGGGGGAATTCAAAGTTTGTCCAGAGCTACATTTAGTAAGCTTATCCCTGTTGAGGAAACAGACCATGCCAGTTATTTTAGTTTCTACAATGTTATCTATTATATTTCCATTGTCATGGGAACCTTTTCGTATGGGCTAATTGAGCAAATTACCAATAATATGAGATACAATGCCCTGCTTCTGGCTGTTTGGTTTGTAATTGGTTTTATAATTTTATTGAAAATGAAATTCGATTTTTTGAAGAAGTCACTTAATTAATAGTAAGTGTGTTGGTCAATATCTCGAAGTGTAGTTAAATTTGAGGGAAAGCCTTATGGTAACCTTTTGCAAACTTGTGTTGAAAACCAAATACTATAACTAATTGTTCCCAGAACTAAATATTCCAATCGATGAGCCTCTTGAGTTGATTCAAAAAGAGGATAAAATATTGATAAAAGACCCGGTGAGAAATAAGATGCTTGTTTTAACTCCTGAGGAATGGGTTCGGCAGCACTTACTTCATTTTTTGATATCCAGTCTTGGGTATCCAAAGTCTTTAATAAGAACGGAGTCAGGGTTAAATAGAGGTAAGAAGTTATTGAGGTCTGATATTCTTGTGCACGATCGTGCCGGATCTCCGCTTGTATTGGTTGAGTGCAAATCTTTTTCAGTTAAAATAAATAAAGAAGTATTATATCAAGCGGTTTCTTACAATGAGACCATAAAAGCAAAATGCATCATTCTATCAAATGGAATGATGCATTATTGCTTGATGTTGAATCTGGAAAAACAAAAATTTGAACAAGTTTTTGCAATTCCTGAGTATAAAGAACTTTCAGTATATCAATGAAGAAATTTATTTACGTCATCACTGGGTAATCCAAACGCATCACCTACGGCCTGGTAAACAATTTCACCATCAATAATATTCAATCCTAATTTCAATTCCTCATTATCGATACAGGCTTGTTTCCAACCTTTGTTCGCAAGTTGTATAGCATACGGCAATGTGGCGTTAGTTAAAGCCAGAGTGGATGTGTAAGGAACGGCTCCAGGCATGTTTGCCACGCAGTAATGTACTACGTCGTCAATTATGAAAGTGGGATCAGCATGTGTGGTAGGTTTGCATGTTTCTATACAACCTCCCTGATCTACAGCCACATCAACCAAAACAGTGCCTGGTTGCATATCTTTAAGCATATCTTTGGTGATAAGTTTTGGCGCCTTTGCACCAGGAACGAGAACACCTCCGATAATGAGATCATGGTCTTGAATCATCT
>JAOUKG010000895.1 GCA_029882725.1 Cyclobacteriaceae bacterium | reverse complement strand
GGGATTTTTGTGGCTTTTGCTTGTTTGTTTTTGCTTTCAAAAGTGATCATGCTTTCAGTGAAAAAGTTCTTTCCTCATAATGCCGGATTTATTTGGAGGCAAAGTCTTTCCAACCTATTTCGTCCCAATAACCAAACCACTGTATTGGTTCTGGTAATTGGTTTGGGGGCTTTTTTAATTTCAACTTTGTATATTGTTCAAACCAGTTTGTTGAATCAGGTTGAATTTGTTGGAGATAGTAATCAATCAAACACAATACTATTTGATATTCAAAATGACCAAAAAGTAAATATTGTTAAAATGACAGAAAGTCATGGACTCCCGGTAAAACAATTGGTGCCCATAGTGACCTGTAGATTAGCGGAAATCAATGGAATCCCTATTCGGGAAATACAAAAAGATACTACCGATGAAATTCCAAATTGGGCATTAACCAGAGAATATCGGGTTACATACCGGGATACTTTAAATGCATCTGAGGAGTTGGTAGAGGGAGCGATACAACACAAGAATGAGTCAGACAGTGTTTTTGTGACTATTAGCAATGGTATGCAAGAGAATTTGGAGTTGGAAATCGGGGATCAGATTATTTTTGATGTGCAAGGGTTTCCTATTACAACGTATATAGGTGGAATAAGAGAGGTAGACTGGCCACAGGATCCCCCAAATTTTATCTTTGTTTTTCCAACAGGAGTACTCGAAGAAGCTCCCCAAATTTATGTGCTAACCACAAGAATTGATGATCAGAGTACTGCCGACAAGTATTCAAGAGAATTGGTGGCCTCTTTTCCAAATGTTTCATTGATCGATTTACGGTTGATTTTGAAAACAATAAGTGGTTTCTTTGATAAAGTTTCATTTGTTATTCGTTTTATGGCATTGTTTAGTATTATAACAGGTTTAATTGTTCTCGCCGGTGCTGTGATTAACAGCCGGTATGCCAGAATGAAAGAAAACGTTTTACTTAGAACCCTGGGAGCTGTAAAAAAGCAAATAGTAGGCCTTACCATTATTGAATACTCTTATTTAGGAGTTTTTGCGGGTTTAGCCGGTATACTATTGTCAATATTGTCAGGTTGGACCTTATCTTTATTTATGTTTGAAGTGATATTTTTCCCTGAACCGGTAGGGCTTTTCATAATTTGGTTTGGAGTGGTGTTTTTAACCGTTTTTGTGGGTTGGTGGAACACCCGGGGAATCATAAATAAATCGCCATTGGAAATATTAAGAAAGGAAGTTTGAGCTTGTTAGAAGTTATAAGGCCCATAATTATCTTAGGAATTTTTCTAATTCCGCCATATTTATTTGCCGGGGATGGAGGTAATATACTGTTTTTGGAAAATAAAGGTCAATTTGAAGAAAATGTTTTGTTTGCTGCCGATGTAAAAGGGGGAAGGGTATATATTACCAGAAATTCTTTAGTGTTTAATGTTTGTGACCTGCCTGAAACAATTAAGGGTCATGGTCAATCAAACTCAGAACAACCCCTTAATTGCCACTCCACAAGAATAAAATTTACAGACTCCAATGAATTTCTTTTTATTCAGAAATCTAATCCAGTTTCCACGATCTTTAATTTTTTAACGGGAGGAAAACAAGTCGGAAGAATTAAAGCCTACAAGGAAATAACATTATATAATGTGGGAAAAGGGCTTTCTATTAAATTTTTCAGTTCAGGTAATAACGTTAAGTATGATCTCATTTTAGATAACAGAGTGGATATTGAAAACTTCAACGTTGAGTATGAAGGGTTTGATAATATATTGAAAACACCTGAGGGATTAAAGATGCAAACATCAATTGGTGAATGGATAGAAAAAATACCTGAAGTCTATTATATAGATGAATCAAACGAAACTTGCCCGGCGTTAATATCGGCAGAGTTATTGGGAAATAGAATGCATTATAAAATGCAGAAGCCAGAGAAATCACAACGGCTTGTAATAGATCCAATTCTAATATTTTCAACATATTCAGGTTCTACTGCCGACAATTGGGGAAGTACAGCT
>JAOUKG010000896.1 GCA_029882725.1 Cyclobacteriaceae bacterium | reverse complement strand
AGTATAGTGAAAACGGATTTGACTATTTTGATTTTGGGCCAAGCGTTGGCCTTGATAATGTGGAAAAATTTAAATCCGGTTTTGGAACTACTCCTCATCTTCATCACATTTACGAATACAAATCGAACCTGTACAAACATATTCTTAGACCGCTGCAAATGCTTAAAAGCCGACTATTATGAAAAGAATCATCTATGTTATCAAAAGATTTAAAGATAAAATCATTTTACTTTTAGATGAGTACACACTATTAAAAAATAATAAAGGGATAACCCTAGGAAATCATGTGTTAGTCTCTTGTACCGACCGAATCCATTTGGGTGTTGGCACTGAAGTTTCTCATGGTGTAAAGATAAATTGTGGCAAAAAACAAAATGGAGGACAATTCAGCTGTGGAACGTCTTGTTTTATAGGGCCCAATACAATCATTTATGCTGGAGGAGGCATCAAAATGGGAAACAGTGTTCTTATTTCTCCTTCCGTAAATTTAATCAGTCATCAACATCAATATTCAAACCGTGATTTAGATTATAAGGATCAGACTTCTTTATTTGATATAATTGAGATTGGGAATAATGTTTGGATTGGATCAAATGCAACTATTTTACCTGGTGTCAAAATTGGAGATAATGCAATAATCGGAGCCAATGCCTTGGTGAATAAAAATGTAATTGCAAATTCAATAGTTGCAGGTGTACCAGCCAAAACGATAAAACATATTTAAGAAAAGTTAACCTCCGTAATTAAATTATTATATATTCTAACTAACTCCTCCCCCTTTTTGTTTATATCGTAGTTATCTTCAATATGTTTTCTTGCCTCTACAGAATAATCATTATAAGAATCTTGTTTCATTTCAGCAAAACGACGAATTGATTCGGCTAATTGGTCTACATTTTTTTCTTCACTTAATAACCCCGTTTTGAGGTGGATTACCTCTTCTGGAATATCACAATGAAAGGTTGAAATAACAGGTAATCCGGTAGCCTGAGCATCAAGAAGTACTATTGGAGCCCCTCCTTCACAATCTTTATTTACGGCATAACAACTTGGATGAATAAAAACCTGAAAACCACTAAGAAATTCATATATCTTTGAAAAATCAATACGATCTAAATACTTTATCTGTGATCTTTGTTCTATTGGAAGTTTACTGATTTTATTCTGAATTTCGCCATAATTATCTTCCCCAACAAAAGTTAGTGTCATTGTGGGGAAATCTTTAAGTACCAATAGGAATGCTTCCAATGTGTATGCTTGTCCCTTTTTTTCCCGAACTGCTGCTATCTGCACCAAATTCAACTCTCCAAAAGCTTTAGTCCTCTTGCAGAATGGAACATTCTTAACATCTACACCCAACCGTTGTATTTTTACTTTGGAAGGGTTGCAGCCCATTTTTATTAGTTTATCAGCCCCAAAGGCCCCTTCAGCTAAAAAAATGTCTGCCCTCTTGAAAAGTGTTTGATATCGATTATTCCACTTTGGGTATTGGTGAGGTATAGATTCATAATCATATCCATAAAATGACACAATAAAAGGCACGTTTAATGAATCTTTCAAGGACAAGTTCCACCAACCAACATGTGCAAAATGAGCATGAATTAAATCAATATCCTTCGCATTATTTTTTATAAAAAAAAGATAACTCCAACCTCTCCATTTTCTTATAAAAAAATTAACAATTTTAACAACAAATGAACCTCCTTCTAATTCAGAAACAGGGAAAACCAATGTTTTAATTCCCGCAGTTTGCCCGTAGTAATTCCAGCCAGACAACAAGTTTTTTTCCTTTTTTATTGATAAAATCAAAGAATACAACCAAGGCACAGTGTTTGGCTTTACAACGTCAATAAGATGTAATATCTTCATTTAATTATCCTTAAACGAGGTTGAATTCTATATAATATTGGCACCCATATTTTTCTAATAAGAAATGACCCATGCCTTTTTTTCCACTTATTAGCATAAAATTTAAATATATCCATCTTTGTTATTTCAAACATAATGTC
>JAOUKG010000894.1 GCA_029882725.1 Cyclobacteriaceae bacterium | reverse complement strand
AACCTTAAAAGCAAAGGCACATTGATATCTTCATCTGCGTGATCAATATTAGTATAGGTGTGATGCAAAACATTATGCTGTATTTTCCAAATGGAAGCATTCGCACCAATCAAGTTAATGGAGTAACCCAATATATTGTTTACCTTTTTGTTTTTTGAATAGGAACCGTGTAGTGCATCATGCATAATCCCCATACCAATTCCTGCCATTCCTAACCCACTTATTAAATAAAGGCTAAACAATAACAAAGAACTAGATACCATCCCTAAATTTATAAAAACCAACGGGGTGATAAATAAACTTAGCATAACAATCGTCTTGACAACCATGCCATTATTTCCAAAACGGCTTAGATTATTTGCTTTAAAATAATCATTCACCCTTTTTTTCAACTCAGCCGAAAAGTCTGAGCCGCTTGTTTTTGAGAATTTTGGATATTTAATAACTGTATATTTTAGTTTAAAAGCTTTAATACAAACTCTTACTAAACTTTGGTGGATTTGAATAAATTCTTTTCAACTAAAAGTGTAAGTGCCTGAAGTATCTGAAACTTATGCAGCCATTAAAAGAGTATCAACCTGAATCTCTTTTAATTTCTACAAGGGTATCACATCAATAAACGTGGTTCGCCTTCTTTAAGTTCAATGGAATCTTTTTTCCGGTACTTTTAAAACACTGAAATTCATGTATTGTTTTTAAAGCACACAATTTTCAATATTTTTACAAAGGTACATCTTATTTAAATGGAATCCTATTTACACTACCCAGGGCATTTTCATTTCGTTCATGGTTATTGCTTGCCCGCGTAGAAACACACGACTATCGTCGGAAATTTCACATTCCATTGAACCGGAACGTGACGATGCCTGATAGGCTTGTAATTTCTTTTTATTTAATTTTTTCGCCCAATAGGGAGCTAAATAGCAATGCATAGAGCCCGTTACCGGATCCTCAGGAACTCCCACACCAGGTGCAAAGAAACGGGAATGGAAATCATATTGGTCGTTCGATTTAACAGTAATCATGAAACATCCCAAATCTGATTGCTGCAATAGTTGAAAATCAGGTTTTATTTGAGTCAGTTCTTTGATATTTGCAATTTCTATTAAATACCGCTGATGGTTTTTTCCAATATACACGGGTTTAATTCCAAAGGCTTTTTCCAAAAGGCTATTACTTTCACATGCTGTTACGTGCAGTTGAGGGAAATCCAACTCAATGAGGTTATTTTTATAAGAAGCTGTGAGTATGCCACTTTTGGTTTCAAACCGGATAACCTGATCTTTCGGAAATTCCCCGGTTTCAAATAGGATATGCGCCGCAGAAAGTGTTGCATGCCCGCACAAATCCACTTCAACAGTGGGTGTAAACCATCTTAAAGAGTATAATTCTCCTTTTTTATACAAAAAGGCAGTCTCAGACAAATTGATTTCAGCCGCAATCTTAAACATAGTGGCCTCATCAAGAGGTTCCTGAAGTAAACAAACTCCCGCAGGATTTCCTGTATAAGGAGTGTTGGTAAAAGCATCGACTATATAGGTTTTCATGATATTTTTTTTGAAAATAAATATTCCGAATTTATCGGGTTAAGTCAAAACGACTTTATTAAACCTGATCAGTTACTCGGCTAATAACTTTTTAATATCTCCCCAGGTGATCAATATTATTTTCTCATCCTTTAAGAGTTTGGCACACGCTTTACTACCAAAAAAATCAAAATCACGCTGACGCCACTCGGCCCCATAACCAGGGTGATTTACACTTACTGCCTGCATCTCAGAGTCATTGAAAGCACAATGAATGATAATTTCAGTTACCCCTGGTTTCAAATTTTTTATTGCATCAGTATAATAGTCTTCCCAGCCATCTGGTTTCACATCCTCCCCTGCCATGATTATTTCATCAATAAGAATGTCTTTTTCGGTGGTTAACTGGAGCAACTGCGGTGCTGTGGTTTCAAAGTTGTTTCGAGGTAATAATACAGGTAAATTATACTTTCTCCCCACTTCT